>JBBQXF010000030.1:0-43381 GCA_038209965.1 Cytophagales bacterium
CCAAGTATTGCCCGATACCTTACAACGGTTCACCTACTCGGTAGTGGCCAAAGATGGTTCGACCGGGGAACTGGCCATTGGGTGGGAGAAGTTGAAAATTAGCTTGGCTGTCACCGCAAAGTAGCGGGTTGTATAGATCCGCTGGTCGGTGGTCCGTCGTTGTTGGATTGTTTTTATTGCCAAGTAACCATGTGCAGTAAATTTTTGTGTGATTCAGTACTTATTCAAAAACCAAACCGATGAAAAAAGTTCTCCTCTCCATTTGCTTCATTTGCCAAGTGATCTGGGTCTATGGCCAAAAGATCCAAGGATTTTCCCCGCAAGCGGCTCAACAACAGGCCCAGATGGAAAAAACATTCATGGGTCTCACTGATTTTGGTCGGTTTCGGATCCACTTGGAGGCCATGACCAAAGAACCGCACGTGGTCGGATCGGCGGCCAATGACCGCGTGCGCGATTATATTGCCAAAGCTATGACCCAAGCGGGCTGGAAAACTGAAATCTTCCCTTACGATTTGTATATGCCCAAAGAGGCGGGCAGTTCGCTGGTTGAGTTGGTGCTGCCCGTGCGCAAACCGCTCAACCAACAAGAGGATTTATTGGCCGAAGATCCCTACTCGGCCCATCAAGGCTTGGGCAAGGGCTGGAATGCCTGGTCGGGGAGCGGCGATGTCACCGCTGAGGTGGTGTACGCCAACTATGGCCGCCGCGAAGATTTCGAGAAACTGAAAACCTTGGGGGTGAACCTCAAGGGCAAAATCGTGCTGGCCCGCTACGGTGGCAACTTCCGGGGCTACAAAGCCAAGTTTGCCGAAGCTGCCGGGGCCGCCGGGCTGATCATTTACACCGATCCGGGCGATGCGGGCTACGTCAAGGGCCTGGTCTATCCCGAGGGCATTTATTACAGCGAAAGCTCCATCCAGCGGGGCTCGCTCTTGACGATGGACTTCACCGGCGACCCGCTCACCCCGTTCCAGCCGGCCTTGCCACTGGACAGCAAAACCAAGATCAACCGGATTGATCCGGCCAAAGCTGGTTTCCATACCATTCCCGTTACCCCAATCGGGTACGGAGCAGCCCAAGAAATTTTACAAAAAATGGCGGGCAAAGCGGTTCCCCAAGGCTGGCAGGGTGGATTGCCGTTCACCTATCGTTTGGAGGGAGGATCCGCACTCAAAGTTCGGCTGCAAGTGGAGCAAAAGAAGGGCTTTGTCCGGGCCAGCAATGTGGTGGGCACTTTGATCGGCAGCGAGTTCCCCGATGAATGGATCATTTTGGGCTGCCATTACGATGCTTGGTCTTTCGGTGCCACCGACCCCAACAGCGGCACCGCCCTGATGCTGAGCCTGACCGAAACTTTGGGCAAAATGGCCAAGGACGGGATCCGGCCCAAACGCTCCATCAAAGTGGCCCACTGGGATGCCGAAGAGCACGGGGTGATCGGATCCACCGAGTGGGTGGAACAGATGAAAGCCGAACTGGGGGCCAAGGCCGTGGCCTACATCAACCTCGACGCCGCCGTTTCTGGGCGCGATTTCGGGGCTTCCTCGGCGCCCAGCCTCAAACAGTTGATCATTGATGCCAGTAAAGAGGTCAATTATCCCGATTCGGCCAAAACCCTTTATCAAGCTTGGACCGACAAGACCAAGGAGGCCAGCATTGGCAATTTGGGCGGCGGCTCGGATCACATTGCCTTTTACATGCACGTGGGTGTGCCTTCCATGAGCGTGGGCGCAAGCGGGCCAACGCTCTACCACACCAATTACGACGACCTGCATTTTTACCAAAAATTTGCTGACCCAAGTTTCAAAATGGGGGGCATGATGGAGCAGATGGTCGGCCTGATGAGCCTGCGCCTGGCCAATGCCACCGTGCTGCCCTACGATGTGAAACGGTATGCCACCGATTTGCGGGCACATTTCGACAAGGCCGAAAATGCCATTCGCCAATATGCCGCCCCCGGTACTTTTGCCGCTTTCAAAAAATCGGGCGAGGCCATTGCCCTGCTGACCAAAGAAAGTGAACTCTTTGACAAAAAACTGACCGAATCTTTGGACAACAGCACGTTGACCGCTCCCGAAGCAACCAAAATGAACCAACAGCTATTGGCCCTCGAAAAAAGTTTTATTGATGACAAAGGGATGTATTTCGGGGCCTGGTACCGTTCCCTCTACGCCTCTTCGGATCCGTACAGCGGTTATGCAGCGTGGGTGCTGCCCGGGATCCAGTATGAGATTGAAAACAAGGCGACCGACCGACTGGCCGAGTGGGACGACCGGTACGCCAGTGCCATTGGCTCGCTGACCCAAAAGATCAAGGAATTGGCCAACGCGGCGAAGTAGCCTGCTGTCCTTTTTATTGGTCAACAACCATTTCGTCAGGCTCTATCACTGCGAACGAACACCGGCGTTTTTCAGTTGTCAAATGAAAATTAAAAAACCAAGCAAATGGCCAAAGAAGACCGGAAGAAGCGGGACGGCGTGGTGTACAGCACCAACCCTGATTTTCAATATGAGAGTAGCGAGCCCGCTGAGCTGGCCACCTTGCCCGCCAATCAGCAGAAACTGACCGTCAAACTGGACAAAAAGGCCCGGGCGGGCAAAGTGGTGACGCTGGTGGAGGGTTTTGTGGGCACTGCCGCTGATTTGGAGACCCTGGGCAAACAGCTCAAAAACCAATGCGGTACTGGCGGCAGTGCCAAAGACAGTGAAATTATTGTTCAGGGCGATTTCAAGGCCCGGGTGGTGGAAATACTGATCAAACTGGGTTACAAGGCCAAGGCAGCGGGTTAAAGCCCTACAAATTATCCGGGGGGAGCTTGAAATACGCTTCCATTTCGGCCTTGGTCGGCTGCTTGATCGGGCTAACCACCCGGAAACCGACAAACGACGCATCGGTAAACCACCATTCGCTTTGGGGTAGCCTTTGATCTTGATGTCCGCTTGGGCCCCGCCAACCTCCCCCTGCGCGCCAAGGGTGGCACCACCCGCCACCTCGTAATCTGATCCCCCGGGGCCTTCCACCTCAACCTCGGCTTTGCCGAATTCAAGCTCTCGCCAAACGCCATCGTAAAGTTCTACAATGCCGACAGCAGCATGGTGGTGGGCCCGTTTGGCCTGCGGGAGCTGGGTGGCCAGCCCGAGACCTTTGCCACCGACCTGGTGCTGGGCGACGTGTTTGTGCTGGAACTGTGGGAACTAGACGGGGAAGCGGGCCAGAGCCGCCTGCACCTGGTCAAGGCGGTTCACGGCTACCGCGACTAGTACGCCGACCTGCGCGGCGGACTGGCCCGCGGCCGCACCGATGCGGGTTTTGGCGCCTCGCTCCCCTGCCAGCGCGACCTGATCTGCGAGCCCCAGTGGCTTAACCACGGGTGGGCGGTTGGAATGCTGATCAACATTGACAATCGCGGCTCGGGGGTAATGGTGAACACCAACAACTACAACTATCGGCGTTTTTTCTTGACCGCTGCGCACAACTTACCTGCCGTTAAAACTCCAGTAATTGATGATCGGACTGGCAATTTGGCCAATGGCAACGCCGATCAAGCACTCTTGGAATTGAAGCCCGCTGCCGGGGAGGGCCCCAACAATGGTTTTGTGTTTGGCACCCTGCGGGCCAACGATGTGTACTTCGCGGGCTGGGATCGATCCCTGACCGGGCGCAACGGGGGCTTTGGCATCCACCACCCCAAGGGCAATGTTCAGAAAATTTCTGCCCAGTCCCGGGTATCGGTGGCGGGCAACAAAAACTATTGGGACGTTATTTTTGACGCCGGGGCCATCACCGAAGTGGGCTCCTCCGGCTCGCCCCTGTTCAACTCGGCGGGGCGGGTGATCGGCCACTTAAGTCTGGGTTTTACAAACCCTACCTGCGATTCCAACCAATTGAACATCTATGGTGGTTTTGATGTAGCTTGGGGGGAGCGCAACGTGACCCTGGTCGAAAGCACCCTGTAGTACTGGCTCCGGGCCGACAACTGCATGACCGACGATCAGACCATGCTGACCCGGGCGGGGGACATCGTAACCAATCCCCCCAATATTCCCGATGTCAACCTGCTCACCGTCTCGGGGGCGGGCTTCACCATGTGCCGGAACCAACCCATTGCACAAATTAGTGATCGTCAGCCAGGATGGCCGCTGAGCAACTAGGGAAAGGCTTTCCCCTCCCAAAATAAACATTGCCCCAGTTTGAGGTTTGCTCAACTGGGGCAATGTTTATTTCTCCCCCCCAACGTCCAATATTGTCCCACTAGGCTGGATAAAAAGGCCGCATCGGGGAAGTGCTCACCAAACTGGGCTACAAAGGGCCAAGGAATAAGGCGGATAAAGCCCTACAAATCATCCGGGGGAAGTTTGAAATATTCTTCCATTTCGGCTTTGGTCGGCTGTTTGATCGGGCTAATGACCCGAAAACCGACGAAGGAGGCATCCGTGAACCACCATTCACTTTTGGGGATTTGGGGGTCGCGCTGCTTCCAGTCGGGGCGGGATCCGCGCCGGGCCGCAGTCCGCAGCCGGTCAGCATCATCGTCCCAGGTGCCACCGCGCACCGCAATGGGGTATAGCTCCTTGGTGGGGGCATAGCTGTTCACTGTCTTTTGTCCGGCCAATGTTTGGTAACGATCGGTAGAGTATTGGTCCATCACCCACTCGGCCACATTGCCGTGCATATCGAAAAGCCCAAAAGGATTCGGTTTTTTCTGGCCCACTTTTTTGTATGTGCCATTGCTATTGTCATAAAACCAGCCGTGATCGGGCAGTTGGGCCGGGTCATCGCCAAAACTATAGGCGGTGGTTGCTCCGCCCCGGCAAGCGAATTCCCATTCTGCCTCAGTGGGCAGGCGGTAGAATCGCCCCGTTTTGGCCGTGAGCCAGCGGCAAAATTGCAGGGCGGCGTATTGGGTGATATTGATGGCCGGGTAGCCTTGGCGGCCCATCCCAAAACTCATGTCCACGTAGGGCTGGCTGGGCAGGGCCACGGCATCCACTATTTTGTTGCCCGGAAATTCGCCATTCATAAAATTGGGGTCGTTGCTGCCGTTGCTGTCTTTGTTGACAAAAGCATCGTACAATTCCCAAATGGTCTCATATTTGGCCATGTAAAATGGTTCCACCGTAATTTTTACCTGTGGTCCTTCGTCGTCGCGGCGTTTGGCCTCGGTGGCCGGGCTGCCCAACTGGAACACCCCGCCCGCAATGGGCATCATGTCAAACTGGAGGCTGAGGCCGGGGAGCACTTCGGTATAAGCTTTCATGGCCACTGGGGCCGATTTTTTCACTTGGCCGGGGGCATCGGCTTTGCCCTTGGCTTTACCCTTTCCCTTGTTTTGGGCCGTAACCCCGGTGGCCAGTAAACTAATGACACCCGCCAATATTATCGCTCGCAAATCAAACATGATCAATCTTTTTTTGGGTTTACCTTATTGAATGAGCTAAAGTAACCAAAACCGGCCAAAACTTGGGCGAAAGTTTTGGCCGGTTTTGCAATGGTGACCGAGTGCGGGCCTTATTTCAGCCACGCCTCGATCTCTTCCTTGGTGACAGCCGCCACACCATTGAGTTTCATCTTTTTGCGCATCCCCCCAACGTCGTTTAGCAGCTTGCCCACAGAGGCCTGTTTGAGTTCGGCGATGGTCAAATACCCCAATTTTTGCAAAATGGGCACCAGTTCTTCGCGCACCCCAATGGCCAAATACTCGCCCACTGGGGCTTGTTTGTCTTCGTTTTTGGCTTCGGGGCGCATCTGGGGGAAAAAGAGTACGTCTTGGATCGAGGCTTGGTTGGTCATGATCATGGCCAGGCGGTCGATCCCAATCCCGATGCCCGAGGTGGGGGGCATGCCGTATTCTAGGGCGCGGAGGAAATCTTCATCCATGGCCATGGCTTCTTGATCGCCGCGTTCGGCCAGCCGGAGCTGATCCTCAAACCGCTCCCGCTGATCGATCGGATCGTTCAGCTCGGAGTAGGCATTGCAGATTTCTTTGCTGTTGCAAATGGCCTCAAACCGCTCGACCAAGCCTGGCTTGCTGCGGTGCTTCTTGGTCAGGGGTGACATTTCCACCGGGTAATCGGTGATAAAAGTCGGCTGGATCAAATGAGGCTCCACTTTTTCGCCAAATATTTCATCAATAATTTTGGCTTTGCCCATTGTTTCGTCCACTTTGATGTACATGTGCTGGGCGGCAGTGCGCAAAGCTGCCTCGTCCATCTCGGCAATATCCACTCCGGTAAAGGATTGGATGGCCTCGGCCATGGTGTAGCGTTTCCAAGGGGACTTGAAATCGATCACATTGCTGCCCACTTGCACTTGGGTAGTTCCATGTAGATCCACGGCGATTTTCTCTACCATAGTTTCGGTCAACTCCATCATCCAGTTGTAGTCTTTGTAGGCCACGTAGAGTTCCATCATGGTAAACTCGGGATTGTGGAAACGGCTCATTCCCTCGTTGCGGAAATCCTTGGCAAACTCGAATACCCCGTCGTAGCCACCCACAATCAACCGCTTGAGGTACAGTTCGTTGGCAATCCGAAGGTAGAGCGCCATATCGAGCGTATTGTGGTGGGTTTTGAACGGCCGGGCGGCGGCCCCCCCGTGGATGGGTTGGAGAATGGGCGTTTCCACCTCGAGGTAGCCCCGCTCACTCAGAAAGCCCCGCATGGAATTGATCAGCCGCGAGCGTTTGACGAACACTTCGCGCACTGCCGGGTTGACGATCAGATCCACATAGCGTTGGCGATAGCGTTGCTCGGCATCGGCGAAGGCATCGTAGGTGGTGGTATTGCCCTGCTCATCAGTAGTGGTCTTGACCACGGGCAGTGGGTGCAAGGATTTGGTCAACAATTTGAATTCTTGGACATGGACGGTGATTTCGCCCATTTGCGTGGTAAAAACAAAGCCTTTTACCCCAATGATATCGCCAATGTCCAATAATTTTTTAAACACGGTATTGTAAAGTGTTTTGTCTTCGCCCGGACAAATATCGTCGCGGCGGAAATACAATTGGATGCGCCCAGTGGCATCTTGTAGCTCGGCAAAGGAGGCACTGCCCTGGATGCGGAAGCCCATCAACCGCCCGGCAATGGAAATATCCTTGTAGTCGGTTTTAAACCGTTCATAATTTTGGTGGATGTCGTGCGCGTGGGCGTTCACCTCAAACAGGGCGGCCGGGTAGGGATCGATCCCCAGGCGCAGGAGTTCTTCCCGCTTTTGGCGGCGCAATAGCTCTTGCTCGCTCAATGAATGTTGCATAATTGAATGGAATAAAGTGGCTGCCCCATGATAAAAGGTGCAAAAAACAGCCATTGTAGAACGGTACTATTTTCAAATTGGTTTTGTATTTGGGTTATTGGCTGACTTGGGGTCTTATCGCAGCCCCAAGACTTGCCTGCTCCCAACGCCGCACTTTGTCCAAATCGCTGAGAATGCGTATTATCAATTTTAAAGGTTTTTTCACCATTTTGATTTACTTTTTGGCAAGAAAACAATTTCATCCTTTGCTGCGCCCAAAACGGAACGCTCGGCAAATTCGTGGGTGGCAATGCGGCAACGGTTTTATTGATCGTGCCCAGCCCTTTAGGTTCCGCCCCATTTTACCTTGTAATCGCCCAAAGCTGAAAACGAAAGGCATTGAATTTTGGCTTTTCCAATTACTAAATGCGCATCAGCCCAACAAAAGTACTGTTTCATTTGATCTTAGACCAACCAATCAAGCAAAAGCTGCCCTTTGGCCCATTAACGGACAGCTTTCAAATCCATGGTAAGGCGATCGTGAGGCACCTGCCCTCTATTTGATGCGCTGCCGGAACTGGTTCACCCGCTCAACCGCGTTTTCGCGCACATTGACATAGAACAAATTATAATCGGCCACGTGCCAATTTTTGAGGCTGATCAGTGCCCGGCCGGTGATGTACGGTTTGTTGATCCACAGCATCCCCCGGTGGACTTGGGCATCGACAAATCCCGCCGCATAATACTTGAATTTTTGGCCCACGGCTCCCCGGTTCAATTTTCGGTCGGCCTGCAGGCTGTCAGTGGTCCAAGTCAAAGGGTTGGTCACGGCCGCCCGGCTCAAGTAGCTTTGGTGGTTGGGCGGATAATAACCAGTTGCGAAGGTGTTCCAAGTGCAAAAACAGCCCGTTTCAGTGGGCGATTGACACAATTTGATCTGTTGGAAGGCATTGGCAGGGATGGGCATGCCCACCAAATAAGCCACCACCAGTTGCTGCTGGAGCGGCTGGCCATCAAAAAGTTCGGTCAGTAAGCGATGAGCGTGCTGGGTGCCTTGGCTATGGCCGGCCATTACAATCGGGCGGCCTTGGTGATAATGGGCCAAGTAATAGTTGAATGCCGCTTTTACATCTTGATAGGCCAGTTCAAACGCTTGTTTGGCGGTTTCTTTATCATCCGTAAAATAGGCTTTGATGTGGGCTTGCCGATACCTGGGCGCATACACCCGGCCGGCCCCATTGAACAAGCTGGCTTGGTTCAGGATTGCCCCTTCGTCCGTTTTACGGTTCAACTCCTTGTCGGCCACATCGCCGTTCCACTGGTTGGGCCCCGTTGGTTGGTAAGTGAATGAGGTAGGGTAGATAAAAAAAACATCTGCCGAGGCAGTACTTTGCTGGTCTTGGAGCGTGGGCGAGGGCAGGCTGTCGGCCAGATCCCGCGCGGTGGGCAGGGCGGCCCAACTACTTGCCAGGGCATAGTCAGGCGGTGGTGGGGTGGTAGAGGACGCAAAATCAGTGTCCAATACCACCACCTGCGAACTACGGCAGGCCGGCAATAATGGGCTGGCAGCCAACCACAAAAACCAAAAAAAACGTCGGTAGGTCATTGATCAATAAAGTTATCCCATCAATAATCGCCCAAACTGGTGACAGGCAACTGGGCCAGGGCTTTTTCTAGTTCGGCATCGTTGGGGGCCACCCCGTGCCACTTGTGCGAGTGCATCATATAATCCACCCCGAAGCCCATTTCGGTGCGCAGGAGGTTCATGACAGGTTTGCCCTTTTTGGCCAGCGACTGGGCGTGTTGCAGGCCGGCAATCACACTGGCCAAGTCATTGCCATTGGCTATTTCCATTACTTCCCAACCAAAAGCCCGGTATTTATCAGCCAAATTGCCAAGTGACATAATTTTGTTCACTGGCCCGTCAATCTGCTGCCCGTTCACATCAATGCTGGCGATCAGGTTGTCCACCTGACAGTGGGCCGCGTACATGGCCGCTTCCCAGATTTGGCCTTCCTGCTGCTCGCCATCGCCCATGAGCACATATACGAGGCGGTTGTCATGGTTGAGCTTTTTGGTTTGGGCCGCCCCAATGGCCACCGACAAACCTTGGCCCAGTGAGCCGGAAGCAATCCTAATGCCCGGCAAGCCTTCTTCAGTAGCGGGGTGACCTTGCACCCGCGAGTTGATTTTGCGGAAAGTGGCCAGTTCGGGCACAGGGAAATAGCCAGAACGGGCCAGTGTGCTGTACCAAACGGGGGAAATATGGCCGTTGGACAAGAAAAACAGGTCTTCGCCAACTCCATCGGGTTGGAAACGGGGGTTGTGCTGCATGATTGCACCATAGAGTGCGACAAAGAATTCGGTGCAGCCCAACGAGCCACCCGGGTGGCCAGACTGTACGGCGTGTACCATGCGCACGATGTCGCGCCGTACCTGAACGGCGATAGAGGTCAATTGGTCAAGATCTGCCATTGTTCAATAAAGGAGTGTTGCTAAATGTTTACCAAGCTTAAAATACCAATTGGGGTTTGCCAAGTTAATTCCCTTGATTTTTAAAAATCCGCCTGCCGATTAACCTGCCCAATTTTTGTTGAATGTACGTTTTTCAGATTGCACAAATTTTTACTTTATTTTGACGATTTAGTTACCATTGCCAATGTTCCGCACCACGGTTCACTGCTCGATGTTCAGCACTTCGCAGGCTTTGCGGGCCGCGTCCTGTTCGGCTTTTTTCTTGCTGTACCCGTTGCCCTTGGCGATCACCTCTTCACCGATCATGACTTGCACCTTGAATTGCCGCTGGTGGTTGCCACTTTTGTCAAAAATGCCCTCAAACCGTACTGCCTTGTTGTTCCGCTGTGACCACTCGATCAGTTTGCTCTTGTAATTGGTGTCGTTCTCGACCACTTCCTCAATGTCGTAATAATTTTCCAACAATTTTTGGATGATGAACTTACGGCAAAAATGGTAGCCCCGATCCAAATAAACCGCTCCCACAAAAGCTTCCATTGCATCGCCATAAATATTTTTGAACGACAGCGACGATTTGCGCCGGGAGTCATAGTCGATTAGGGCCTCCAGCCCCACCTTGCGGGCCAAATCGCCCAGCGATTCGCGACTGACCAAGCGCGAACGAATCTCGGTCAGGAAGCCCTCATCCTTGTAGGGATACTTTTTGAAAAGAAACTCGGCAACGACTGCGCCCAAAATGGCATCGCCCAAATATTCCAATCGCTCATTCGATTCCCGGTAACCGTCTTTGTTCTCCTTGGCCACTGAGCTGTGCAACATGGCCAGTTTGAACAAGTGCAGGTTCAACGGATAGTGGCCGGTGATGTTTCGCACCGCCTCTTCCATTTGCTGGTCTTTGCTCGAGGGCTTGACAAATAGCCGCTTCAAAAAAATAAATATCCTTTGCAAATGCCCGCGCTTTTAGAAAAAAAATATGAATCGGTTATTACTTTTTCATTGTTCAAATTTACGCATCAGGATGGAGCAATTGTGCCCCCCAAAGCCAAAAGTATTGCTCAGGGCAACGCGCACCGGACGGGCCTGGGCTTGGTTAAAAGTAAAATTCAAATTGGGATCAAATGCCGCATCGTCGGTAAAGTGGTTGATGGTCGGGGGCACTAGTTGCCGGTTAATGGCCATCAAACAGGCGATTGCCTCCACCGCCCCCGCCGCCCCCAGCAGGTGGCCAGTCATGGACTTGGTCGAGCTGATGTTGAGCTGGTAGGCATGGGGCCCAAACACTTTCATGATGGCTTGGCATTCGCTGATGTCCCCCAGCGGGGTGGATGTACCGTGAACGTTGATATAGTCTACTGCTTCCGGGGCGATGCCCGCATCGCTCAACGCATTGAGCATCACATTTCTGGCCCCTAAACCATCGGGGTGCGGCGCGGTGATGTGATAGGCATCGGCCGACATTCCCCCGCCGATGATCTCCGCGTAGATTTTTGCGCCCCGGTTCAGGGCATGTTCCAGTTCTTCCAAAATGAGTGCGCCCGCCCCTTCGCCCATGACAAATCCATCGCGATCCTTGTCAAAGGGCCGAGAGGCTGTGGCCGGAGAATCATTGCGCTCCGAGAGGGCTTTCATGGCATTGAAACCACCGATCCCAGCCTCGGTGATGGAAGCTTCGGAGCCGCCCGTCACGAAAGCATCGGCCTTGCCCAACCTGATATAGTTGAAAGCATCGACTATGGCATTGGTGGAGGAAGCGCAGGCCGAAACCGTGACAAAATTGGGGCCCCGGAAACCGTATTTGATCGAGATTTGGCCCGCCGCCAGATCGGCAATCATCTTGGGGATGAAAAACGGGTTGAAGCGTGGGGTCTGCTGGTTGGTCAAATAAAAAGCCTCGACCTCGTCCTGAAAAGTCTTGATGCCACCAATGCCCGACCCCCAGATCACCCCCACCCGGTCGGGGTTCATCTGGGCAATGCCAGCATCGGCTACTGCCTCATCGGCCGCCACCAGCGCATATTGGGCAAAAGGATCCAATTTGCGGGCTTCCTTTTTGTCCAAGAACTGAGTAGGGTCAAAATGTTTGACTTCACAGGCAAACTGGGTCTTGAATTTCTCGGTATTGAACTTTGTAATGGCTGCTGCCCCGCTTTGGCCCGCTGCCAGACCGTCCCAGTAAGCTTGGAGCGTATTGCCAATCGGCGTAAGCGCACCCAAACCGGTGACCACTACCCGGCGGAGATTTATCATAGCATTTTGGTGGCGAGCATTGCACGAACAAGGTTAAGGAGGCCAAAACCAACAAAAACTTACAGGCTAAAACCTTGCGGTAGAAGCCTGTAAAAATCACTGAAGATAGGATGTTGGCTATTTGTTGGAGTTTTGCTCCAAATAAGCAATGGCGTTGCCAACAGTAGCAATATTTTCGGCCTGATCGTCAGGAATCGATATGCCAAACTCCTTCTCAAACTCCATGATGAGTTCAACAGTGTCCAAAGAATCAGCACCCAAGTCTTTGGTGAAGCTTGCTTCTTCGGTTACTTCAGCTGGGTCAACACCGAGCTTCTCAACGATAATACTTTTTACTTTATCAGCGATTTCAGACATTTTAGTATTCATTTTGATTGAACAAGCACAAAGAAATACATTTTGATTTTGAATGTCAAACAATGTTAAATGCTTTTGTTGAAATTCATCCTCCCACCTCCCCGGCACTGCCAGATCAGCGGCGCAAGGTAGCCCCAAACAACCGTTTTCAGCTATTTGGGTGGCCCTTTGCCCAAAAAAACACAATTATCCTTAGTTGAGGTTGGCCAAAGCGGCCTTCACTGCCTCAAAGTTGGGCAAATCGCCGGCTGAGGCCAGTACTTCGGCGTATTGGATGGTGCCCCGCTGATCCACCACAAAGGCCGAACGCTTGGCCACGCCCTTCATTCCAAGCACGAAATCGCCGTAAATGGCTTCGTAGGCAGTGGCGGCTTCTTTGTTGAAGTCGGAAAGGAGCGGAAAATTGAGATTTTGCTCGGCCTTGAACTTTTCCAGCGTAAAAAGCGAGTCCACCGAGATGCCCACCACATTGGCGTTGAGGCTATCATAAGCCGCGATGTCGTCGCGCAGGCTGCACAGCTCGGCAGTACACACGCCCGTGAACGCGAGAGGGAAAAACAGGACGACCAAGCTTTTGCCCTTGTGGAGGTCGCTCAGGCTTATCTCTTGTTTTTCGGTGTTGAATAGTTTAAAATCGGGGGCTTTGTCTCCGGATTTCAGCATAAAGGGATTGAGATTTAGTTATATAAGTACGAGTATGAGGGAAATTGGGCGGCTAATTGCCCATCAAAGAATTTAGCTTGGCAAAGGTACATATATCCCCAAATTAAAGTGCGCGCAAAATTGGCGGGGCCATTTTTTTGCGATTATCGGGGGTAATCACCCGGCTGGCTTGGTTTGTCAGGTAGGCATTGCTTCGGATTATTGGGCAGGCCAAGCGTTCACTAGATACCGTTGGCTATTTTATGCTCTTTGGATGCTGGAAATTGATTTGATTTGTGGGCGCCTATCATTTGACAATGCTTCAATGGGCCAGATCAATCAAAGAGTAAAGTGATCCAAGTACCTGTTAGGATTTATTTTCCTGATTTTCAGCAACTTAAAAAGTACAAAATCAATTTTGTTGGGGTATAACCGTTGACACACCATGCAATACCGGAAATTTGGGAATACCGACCTCAACGTGAGCGAAGTGGGCTTCGGCGCTTGGGCCATTGGTGGCCCGGCCATGGCTGGCAATATGCCCATTGGCTGGGGGCGAACCGATGATGCCATTTCCATCAAGGCCCTCAAAAAAGCCTTGGATGTGGGCATCAACTTTTTTGATACTGCCGACTTTTATGGCTTTGGCCACTCCGAGGAACTGATCGGCAAAACCTTCGCCAACCGTCCAGATGTGATCGTGGCCACCAAAGTGGGCCAAAAATTGGCTCCAGATGGCCAAGTTGCCATTGACTACTCGCCTGGCTACGTGGTGGCCGCGTGCGAAATGAGCCTCCGCCGCCTCCGCCGCAGCCATATCGACTTTTATCAACTCCACACGGCCAAAGTGGCCCATATCCGGGAGGATGAGTTGATTGGCACCTTGGAAAATCTCCAGCAACAGGGCAAGATCCGCTATTGGGGCGTTTCACTCAATACCTTCCAACCGGAGCCGGAAGCTGAATTTTGCTTGGAAAACAAACTGGGCCGGGGTTTTCAGGTCGTGCTCAACCTGCTCAACCAACGTATTTCGCCCTTTCTGCGCCTGATCAAAGAGCAAAACTTGGGGCTGATTGCCAGGATGCCACTCCAGTTTGGGCTGCTCGCCGGCAAATTCAGATCCGATGCCAAGTTTGATGAGTATGATCACCGGAGCTTCCGCCTCAGCCCACAAATCATTGAGGCCACTTGGAGTGCGCTCCGCGATCTGGAAGGGCTGACCCGCGAATATGACCTCAATTTTGCCGATTTGGCCATCAACTACATACTGAGCCACCCCGAAGTAAGCACGGTCATTCCGGGAATGCGCAGCCCGGAGCAAGTAACGGCCAATGTGCGCAAGCGCGTGAACTTGGCACGCAAAGACTTGGACTACATTGGGGAGCTATACGACGAAAAATTTTATAAAATCACCAACATGATGCAGGCTCAGGGCTAACACCACCTAGCTGGGCTTTATACCGCCCTGACTTTGAGCTTGCGCCACTTGACCTTGATGCCACCCCCGCTGTGGATTTGGAGCGCAATGATCCCACCGGTTGCCCCGATTTTTGGGTCATTGAGCGTAATCATTTGCTTGTCGTTGACCCACGTGGTCACCTGACCGCCGACCACTTTGATCCGCATGGTGTTCCATTGGCCCATTTTCAGGGCTTTGTCCTGTTCGGGGCTGGGCTTGATCAACCAGCCCCGGCCATACGACTCATAAATGCCCCCGGTAAAGTTGCCCGGTGGGGCCACCTCGGCCTGCCAACCCGTGATTTTGGTGCCCTCGATCGCAGAGTGGAAAAATACGCCGCTGTTGCCATTGGCTTCTTGCTTGAACTGGAGCGACAACTCAAAATCCTGAAAGCGTTGTTCCGTGCCCAAATAGCCATATTCCTTGTCCGGCCCACTCTCGCACACCAGTTCGCCTTGGTCAACGTACCATTTTTCAGTCCCATAGATTTTCCAACCACTGAGGTCTTTTTGGTTGAACAACGGCTGCCATTTGCCCTTGACCGGGGTTTGGGCAATGCTTGCGAGGTTGATCAGCAATCCCAAGAACAAAAGGGAAAATAGCTTTGGGCGATTCATATTGCGATGGTTTGGGTCTAGAGGCCAAATATAGGGCATGATTGAAATGATTTTATCCCGCTACCAAAACAATCTCGATACTTAATTAGCTTAAAACTTTGATAATCAAAGACTTATATATCTGCGACCGCAAATCAATTCTACTTAAGGAACACCGGACAATGATCTTCCTTTGATTTTGGCCAACGAAAACAGTTCTGATCGAAGTCGGGCTGGCCCATTGGTGGAATTTGCCCAAGCCCTGAGAGCAGTCAAGGTTCGGGGCAGTGCCCAAAGCGCCTTACCAAACAGCCAGAACAGTGCTTTTGGGTGGGGTAACGCTACGTTTTAGGGGTGCGGGTGGCCCCAGATTGGTAAGCCTGCAACATTTTTTGTAATACTTCGACCAGTTTTTTGCTGATCCGCTGGGAGGGTTCGGTTTCTTTGGCCACATACACAATGCCGATGGCCAGCGAGGTTTCGGAAAGCACGCTTTCAAATAGGTTGGCTTTGTGCAAGCGATAGGCCTCACGGATGCGGCGGCGAATGCGGTTTCGTTTGTTGGCCCGCTTAAAGTTGCGCTTGGAAACCGAGATCATGATTTTGGGTAGGCCAAAAAAGCCACCCTTCGGATCAGGGGCGGCTGGAATGGGCGCAAACATAATTTTGAAAGGGTATAAAAAAACAGAGGAGCCTTTGTCAAAAAGCTCCTTGGTCGTTTTTCTGCTTTTGAGCCGTTCGTAACGGGTAAAAGTATGCCTTTTCAAAACACGGGATTAAGATTTGTGCCTTGGCTCGTCTGAAACAGACAACCGCTTGCGGCCTTTGGCCCGGCGTGCGGCCAATACCCGTCTGCCATTGGCCGAGGACATCCTTTCGCGGAAGCCGTGCTTGTTCCGGCGCTTGCGGTTGGACGGCTGATAAGTTCTTTTCATGGTGACTGCCTGATTTTTTTGGAGTGCAAAATTAAGATTTTTTTTTTCTTTGGCAAACAGTTGGCCGAATTTTAACCTTGGAAAGGCAAAAGAATTTATTGGGGGCCAGTAAGTGGCACATTGGGAACCGCTTCACCAATCACCAAACGAACCAAGTACCGATTGCCTACACTTCCTCCAAAACCGTCCTGAACGCAACGAATTTGCCCGCATAGCGCTCGTTCACTTCGCCTTGCAACCGGGCGGCATACTTGTGCTCATACTCCCGGTAGCGCTGCATGCTTTCGCAATAATACTGGATGGCGTAATTAGTGCCATCATTGTCCTCCACTACGGTGAGGAGCTTAAAGATCCGGTGGTGCAAGAAAAGTCCGGTTTGCAGCACATTGGGGATGTGGACTTCTTTCATCCACTTTAGCCATTCCTCGCGGATACTGTCGTCCACGTTGATAGTTACATTGTATAGGACCATTCGTTTTTTTGGTTTTGGGAACTTTACTTGGTAAATAAATTTGACTTTCTCCCGCAAACCCGAGCAGGAATATCGGTGTAAGAAGTAGCTTGGCCGCCAGACCAACCTTTAAACGACTTTTTCAATAATAAAATTATGGTTCGTATAAATACAGATATCGGCCGCAATGGTGAGGGCTTCGCGCACGATTTCTTCGGCAGTCAAGTGCGGGGCGTGGCGTTTGAGGGCCAGCGCGGCCGATTGGGCATACATACTGCCCGACCCGATGGCCGCCACTTGGCTATCTGGCTCCAGTACATCGCCCGTGCCCGAGATGATCAGCATCTCGTCCTTGGCCGCGGCGATGAGCATAGCCTCCAACTTGCTCAGATAGCGGTCGGTGCGCCACATTTTGGCCAATTCAATGGCGGAGCGTTTCAAGTTGCCGTTGTAGGCCCCCAGTTTTTCTTCAAACCGATCGAGCAGGGTAAAAGCATCGGCAGTTGATCCGGCAAAGCCAGTGATCACCTTGCCCTCATGAAGCTTGCGGATTTTGCGCACGTTGTTTTTGGCCACAGTATTGCCCATGGTGGCTTGGCCGTCGGCCCCGATGGCGATCTCGCCGTTGTGCATCACGGCCAGCACGGTGGTGGATTTTATGGTGGGGGTTTTCATGGTATAGGGTTCAAAGTCACACCGGGATTAAAAAGAGTTCAGACACACTCCTGAATTAACGCATTGATTTACAATGATTTATTTTGCTGGCCAATCCCAAATTATTGGGGCTTGGGCCAAGATGCTGCCTGGGTTGGATAAATGCCAAAGACAAAGGACTGCCTTGGGGCAGCCCTTTGTCTTTGGCACAAACAATCAATTACTTCTTGTTCACCTCTTCGTAGTCAACATCAGTAAAGTCACCATTGCCGGGGTTGGATCCGCCAGCCCCGTTTTCAGCGCCGGGTTGCCCATTTCCAGGATTGGCATTGTTGCCCACATTTTGGTAAATCTCTTGTGAAGCAGCACTCCAAGCGGCATTGATGGTCTCCATCGCTTTGTCAATTCCATCCACATCCTTGGCGGCATGGGCATTGCGCAGATCTTTGAGGGCAGCTTCAATAGCCGATTTGTTGCCTTCCGACAATTTTTCGGCGTATTCTTTCAGTTGCTTTTCGGTGTTGAAGATCATGGCATCGGCCCCGTTGATCTTTTCAATTTTTTCGCGCTCGGTCTTATCGGCGGCTTCGTTGGCCTTGGCCTCGTTGCGCATCCGCTGGATGTCGGCATCGGTGAGGCCCGAAGAGGCTTCGATGCGGATATTCTGCTTTTTCTGGGTACCCAGATCCAGTGCCGAAACGTTGACAATCCCGTTGGCATCGATGTCAAACGACACCTCTACTTGGGGAATGCCACGCGGGGCGGGGGGAATGCCGTCCAAGTGGAACCGGCCCAGGGTACGGTTGTCTTTGGCCAGTTGGCGCTCACCCTGCAGCACGTGGATCTCTACCGAGGGCTGGCTGTCGGCAGCGGTGGAGAACACTTGCGATTTCTTGGTCGGAATGGTGGTGTTGGCCTCGATCAGGCGGGTGAAAACCCCACCCAAGGTCTCGATGCCCAGCGAAAGCGGGGTAACATCGAGCAACAGTACATCCTTTACTTCGCCAGTGAGCACGCCGCCTTGAATGGCCGCGCCCAAGGCTACAACTTCATCCGGGTTAACGCCCTTGGAAGGCTTCTTGCCAAAGAATTTTTCTACTTCTTCTTGGATTTTGGGGATCCGGGTCGAGCCGCCCACCAAAATCACTTCATCGATTTCGTTGATGTTCAGGCCCGAGTTTTTCACGGCCCGGCGGCACGGCTCCAGCGTGCGCTGCACCAAACTGTCTACCAATTGCTCAAACTTGGACCGGCTCAATTGGCGCACCAAGTGCTTGGGAATGCCATTGACGGGCATGATGTAGGGCAGGTTGATGTCCGTCACGGTAGAACTGGACAGTTCGATCTTGGCTTTTTCGGCCGCTTCTTTCAAGCGTTGGAGGGCCATTGGATCCTTGCGCAGGTCAATGCCTTCATCGCGGAGGAATTCATCAGCCAGCCAGTTGATGACGAACTGATCAAAGTCGTCGCCGCCCAAATGGATGTCGCCATCGGTTGATTTGACTTCAAACACCCCATCGCCCAGTTCGAGGATGGAAATATCAAAAGTACCACCGCCCAAGTCGAACACGGCAATTTTCATGTCCTTGTGCTTCTTGTCCATGCCATAGGCCAGGGCAGCGGCAGTTGGTTCATTGATGATGCGCTTTACATCGAGGCCGGCAATTTGGCCAGCTTCTTTGGTGGCTTGGCGCTCGGCATCACTAAAATACGCGGGCACGGTGATGACAGCCTCCGTGATCGTGACACCCAAATAGTCCTCGGCGGTAGCCTTCATTTTTTGCAGGATGATGGCCGATATTTCTTGGGGAGTGTAAAGGCGGTCGCCAATGCGCACCCGGGGGGTGTCATTGTTGCCTTTTTCTACTTTATAAGAAACTGTTTGCAGTTCTTTGCCCACATCACTGTACTTTTTGCCCATAAAACGCTTGATGGACTGCACAGTGTTGACCGGGTTAGTGATCGCTTGACGTTTGCCGGGATCGCCCACCTTGCGCTCGCCGTTGTCCATGAAGGCCACAATGGAAGGCGTTGTCCGCTTGCCTTCGCTGTTGGCAATAACTGTTGCCTCGTTGCCTTCCATTACCGCTACGCAAGAGTTGGTGGTGCCCAAGTCAATCCCGATGATTTTTCCCATGATTCAATAAGTTTTTACTTTATGTATGAGGTGAATTGTTAAATGCAATCAATTAACGATTGACCTAGGAACAACCAATATGCCAAGGAGTGGAATTAGGGCAAAACTGACACTTTGGCAGTTTTGTGGCAGGGCAATTTGGGCCGCCCCTGTCATAATGGAAAAATGCCCGTCCAACCCGGCACGATAAGTTCGCGAAAACGGGCCTGGGCGCTGACCAATTGGAAGGGGGAGCACCGGCCATCAACCGAACCAATCGATGGAGGGCCAACTACTGCCACGTTTGACCACCACCATTTTTGGTTGAGTATGACAAGAAAAAACTATTTTTACGCCTAATTGGTCGGTCGTTTGGCTTACTGAGCTACGGAAATGAATTTTTAAAACAGCAAGTAATGAGTGTTATTCAAAACCTGATCGCGGAGTTCCCTTCGCAACTGGCCCGCGCCATTGAAATCGGCGAAAATTTGCAAGTGACCGCGCCCAAGCACGAAATTCGCCACTTAGTAATTGCCGGTCTTGGCGGCTCGGGCATTGGTGGCAGCATAGTGAAGGCCATTACCACCGACGAACTACGCGTTCCAGTGGATGTGCTCAAGAGCTACGAAGTGCCTG
The DNA here is from genome assembly GCA_038209965.1 of Cytophagales bacterium. Lineage (GTDB taxonomy): Bacteria > Bacteroidota > Bacteroidia > Cytophagales > Thermoflexibacteraceae > JALONO01. The sequence continues at coordinate 19,802 of JBBQXF010000030.1, forward strand.
CCTATGTAAACGAGCATACCCTGCTCATTGTGGCCTCGCATTCGGGCAACACCGAAGAAACCTTGACCGTAGTGGAAACTGCCCTGCGCCGGGGGGCCAAAATCGCTTGCGCTACCACTGGTGGCAGGCTTTACGAACTGGCCCAAGCCCACGGTTTTGACGTGGCCAAATTGCCCTTGGAACAAAATTGTCCCCGTCAATACTTGGCCTATCTGTTGGTCAACCAACTTTATTTCTTGATGCACTATGGCTTGGTGGGGCCGCACTTCAAGGCCGAACTTCGCGCTGGGCTGGATCGGGTGGTGCGGGACAACGATGCCATCAAGGCCGAAGCCAAGACGTTGGCCGCGCAACTATTTGGCAAATTGCCGTTCTTATATGCTGACAATAACTTGGGCGCACTGGCCACCCGTTTCCAGCAACAGATCAACGAAAACGCCAAGCAACTCGCGCACGTCAATATCTTCCCCGAAATGAATCACAACGAGCTGGTGGGCTGGCACTTGCCCGCTTCTACGTTTGCCCATTCGGCGGTGGTGTACCTCAAGTCGTCGTTCAACCATCCCCGGGTACAGGTGCGGATGGAAGTGTGCAAACCCATTTTTGCCCAATTGGCCCAGTCCATTTATGATTTGGAGCTGCGGGGCGATTCGCTGGCCGAGCAAACCCTGCACTTTATCCACCTTACCGACTGGGCATCGCTCTATTTGGCCGAATTGAACCAAGTGGATTCTTTCCAGATTGAGGTGATCAACCATTTAAAAAACGAATTGGCCAAAGTATAGCGGCATTGGTGGGGGGCGGATCCCCGGGATCCACCCCTCACCCATGCCTTTTGGTGGGAAGAACATGAAAAACGTGCGCCCCAAGAATATTCTGGTGACCACCTTTTGGTCATACAAAGATGCGCTGGTGCAAACCTACACGCTGCCCTACCTGAGGATTATTCATCGATATTTGCCGCCGGGCAGCACCATTTATCTGCTCACCGTCGAGCAGCCCCGCTTCCAGATCCAGCCCGATGAGTGGCCGGGCATCCGGGCGGCGCTGGCCCAGCACGGCATTGAACTGGTCAGCTTCCCCTACCGCGCTTATGGCCTCAGCTCTTGGCTCAATTGGCTAAAAATCATCGCTTCACTGTATTTTTTGGTGGCACGCAAAAACGTGGCGCAGATCCATTCGTTCTGTACTCCGGGGGGTATGGCGGGCTACCTATTGTCGGTGTTCACGGGGCGGCCCCTGCTCATCGATAGCTATGAGCCGCACGCCGAAGCTTCGGTCGAGAATGGCGACTGGCCACGCGATGGGTTCCGGTTCAAGTTCCTCTTTGCTTTGGAGCGGCTCATGTCGCACCGGGCCAAGGTGGTCATTGCCGCCGCCGAAGGAATGCGGGCCTACGCCAAAGAAAAGTACCAAGCCACTTTTGCGCGGTTTTATGTCAAGCCGGCCTGCGTGGATCTGGATCTTTTCGCCGAAAAACACCGCAAGCAACCCCAATTGCTGCAATCACTCGGCTATGAAGACAAGATCGTGTGCGTTTATGCGGGCAAGTTTGGCGGCATTTATCTGGACAAAGAAGTATTCGACTTTTTGCGGGTGGCCCATCAGCATTGGGGCGATCGTTTTCGGGTGTTGATCTTGTCGGGCCAGACCTCGGCCGAAGTGGGGGCGTGGGCAGCCGCCAGCGGGCTTGATCAAAGCATCATCACGTTGCGGTTTGTCAAGCACGCCGAAATTGCGGCTTACATAGGGCTGGCCGATTTTGCGCTCACCCCCGTGAAGCCCATCCAGACCAAAAGGTATTGCACCCCCATCAAAGACGGGGAATATTGGGCTTTGGGCCTGCCCGTGGTCATCACCCCAAACATTTCCGATGATTCACAAATCATTGAAGAACAGCAGATTGGCGCGGTGATTCGGGAGTTTACCGACGAAGGCTATGAGCGGGCAGTGCAAGAAATCGCCGACTTGTTGCACCAGTACCCCCGCGCCGAGCTGTACCAAAAGATCCGGGCCGTCGCTGTCCGCTACCGCAGCTTTGCCATTGCCGAACGGATCTATCGGGAGATTTATAGCTGAGGCTACGGATGCCCTGCCTTCTGACCTGAACCCGACGGTGGCCCAAGCCCGCGTACTGGCCGCCGACCCGAATGGCGTGCCGATAGAACGCCCGCTGCTCGTAAGCTTTGGTGGGCTGGTGCTTGGGCAGGAGGGCCAGATAGGTTAATGGGTATAGTAAAAGATTACGTAGAACAAGTTAAGGCACACCGCCGAAGTGGCATTGAGCCGCATGGTGTTTTTGAAATTGGCGTGGGCCGGACTTTTTAGCGCCGAATTGAGCCAATGCAGAAAAAACAGCAGGACTGGGGTCAAGGCCACTATAAACATTACGCCGTCGTGCAAAGAATAGAAGCGCTGATAGTAATACCCAAAGCCGCCAATAGCCCCCCCGAAGACCACGGCGGTATACAGAAAAGTGCCCCGGATGCCCAACATCCGGCTGAACGTGAAATCGCCCCGTTTGGCATCTTCTTCGTGCTGGTAGATTTGGGTCATGGGATAGGACCCGAGCAACATTACCGAACTACAAATGGCCGGAAACAAGACCCTGAGTGACAGCAGTTCGCCCACTGTGGCCCCAGTTACGGCATGGTAGCTCATTAGGAAGGTGTATGCTCCCTGAAAAACCGCGATCACCACCAAACTCAAGATAGGGTATCTTTTAAGGCGCACTGCCGGGTGGCTGTATGCCTTGGAGACCAGCCCGTATACCAGCAGGGCCAGCGCAAACTGCCAGCTCACCAAAGTGCCCAATAAAACACCCACCAGATCAAAAACCAGGGACACGACCAACAATTCACGGCTCACGGGGGGGGGATTGCGCAGCCCGCCAATGCTTTTCTCGTCCTTATCGTAGTAGGAGTTGAAACCATTGCTGGCCGGATAAATGAAAATGTGCAACGCCACGAACGCTATCAGAGTAGCTTGCCAGTTGACGGCCTGACCCGCAATGCTCCAAGCAAACAAAAAAATGGGAGCTAAAAAGAAGGAAAAGGGAATCCGCAAATGAAGCAGGGTGGATTGCTGCATGGATACATTGTTTAACATTGGTGCAATGCGTCAAAGATGACAACACTGGTAATCAGGTCAATACTTGGTTTACCAAATCATCAAAGTGAAGGACTTTGGTGTAGAGGTGGTCTTCATAGTAATTGGCCATAAAGCGGATAAAACTCGGTTGCCCGTCCACGAGCACATATTCTACCAATATGTTGCCATATTGCTGATTGCAAAGTTTTTTCAATTTAGCCCCTTCCATTTCCAGTGAAATAGGGGGCTTGAGGTAATGTTTCTCGATGGTCTCCACGTAGGTTTCCCGGTCGAATATCCGCCGATCAGAAGTGTAGTGCTTGTAGCCCAATTGTAGCGTCCGGTCTTTGAGCCAGTCAAAAAAATATTGAAACTCGTTTTCGCCCATGCGCGGGTGATAGGAGATCGCAAACCCGTTGGCCCCGTTGTGCTGCAAAAGGTGGATAACAAAATCGGCCAGTTCTTTCTGCTTTTTCCGTTGCCAAGCCTCCCAAATTTCAAAAGTTAAGGCTTGGTGCAAGCCCTCGTTGAGCCACCGAAAATAGCGCTGGCGGTAGGCCTCATTCCGTTCCAGCAGTTCCTCCACCATGGGAAGGTGGGGATATTTGCGCTTGGTGGCGAATATTTGGCCAATAATCTTGTCAAAAAAGTCCATCCATTGCGGGGTTGAAAAAGCCATCAGGCTCATGTGGCAAGGTAATGCCCCATGAGCCTGACTATTAATTTAACGGCTTGGCAATACTAGTGATCATGACCACCTTTTTGGCAGCAATCAGGCAGTTTTTTGTAGGCTTTGGGATCCGCCGGGAGAGCGTCGGCATCATAACCGATACTTTGCACTGCTTGCTGGACTTTACGGGAATCAGTCTTGTCGGTTCGGTATTGCACGGTGAGCACCTTGCTGTCCACGTCCAACACCGCAGACTTGATCCCCTTTTCCAGTCCCAAAGCTTTTTCTATGCGCTTTTTGCACATATCGCACTGGGCAGAGGTCTTGATCTTGACCTCACTCATTTTGTCTTGTGACATGGCTTGGCCAGCGACTAAGCCGCAGAAAACAACCATCCACATTAGTTTAATAACTTTCATGATATTTCTTTTTGGGTGATAACGCGTAAACTCCGCTTTTTGTTCTTTGAACAAGCGAAATGCCACAAAATAGGGCAGCTAAAATTTATCCGAAAAAATCCAAAAAGGCTTCTATATTTGCGTGTTAATTTAGCACAGCACAATGACGAGCGAGGAAAAAAAAGCGTTCTTATTGCTGAAAGCAGTTATTTTTCATTATCACGGCTTAGATGAAGACGAGCAGAAAGTGCTCGAAGATACAGCCTTGGAGATCGGAGCACAAGCCGAACTGGGTTGGGCAATCGATTTTATTGAGGAAGATTACTATAATGCCTTTGACCGCGCCCGGGCTTATTTGACCCAAGTGATGACCGGACTGAGCAATGAGAAACGCTTTTATTATCTGTCCAGTGTTTGGGAATCGAACAAGAAGAAGGGTTACATCAGCGAAATGGAGGCTACGGCCATGCTCAAATTGGCCAAAGATTGGCAAATCGAGGATGAGTTTGTGAATATGATCAAAAAATAATCAATCTAACCCATTCAGGGCCATGCAGATCGCCCTCATCGGTGCTGGTAATGTCGCTTTTCACTTAGCCAAGGGCCTAGAAGCCGCCGGGCACCAAATTACCGAAGTATATAGCCGCACGCTCAACCGCGCTGATTTGTTGGCCCGCCAACTGTACGCAGCCCAACCGACGAACCACCCTGATCTTTCACAAAGCAAAGCACAATTTTTTCTGCTTTGTGTGGCCGATGATGCTTACCCCATGCTATTGCCCCAGTTGCGCTTCCCCAAATTGGCCATTGTTGCCCATACGGCTGGCTCATTGCCAATGCACTTGTTGGCCCCGTTTGCGCTCCGGTTTGGCGTTTTTTATCCTTTGCAAACCTTTAGCCGCCAAAAAGCCTTGGATTTGCAAATGGTGCCGTTCTGCATCGAGGCTTCCGACGAGCAGGTGCGCACCAGCTTGCGCAGCTTGGCAGCCAGCCTGAGCCGCCAAGTGTTGGATGTTTCGTCAGCCGATCGGCAGAGGCTCCACTTGGCAGCGGTTTTTGCGTGCAACTTCACCAACCACCTCCTCTCCATTGCCCAACACTTGCTGGCCGAACGGGAGATGGAGCTCGCCCTGCTGCACCCTCTCTTGCGCGAGACCATGGCCAAAGCGCTGCTCAATGGCCCAACCAACGCCCAAACTGGCCCGGCCATCCGGGGCGACGACCAACTGATCCAGCAACACCTTGACTCCTTACAAACTGATCACCCAGCTTGGGCGACCCTTTACCAAGCCCTGAGCCGAGATATAAAAGTACAATATGCCAAGATTTAGTACAAATGGTTTACCTTTGGCAATATGGAAAATCCTGAAATCGATAACTTCGGGGCTGTGTTCCTGTTTATGGCGGGGGGAGTCATTTTTATTGCGGTCACTTTGGCAGTAAGCCGCCTGCTGGCTCCCCACAAACCAAATTTGGAAAAAACTACTTCGTATGAATGTGGGGAAGATCCCGCCAGCAGTTCTTGGGGGCAATTCAACAACCGGTTTTATGTCTTGGGCTTGGTTTTTTTGCTGTTTGAAGCTGAGTTGGTGTTTTTGTTCCCTTGGTCGGTGGTCTTCACGGGCAGTCAACTGACCGAATTGGTTGCTTGGCATTGGTATGTGGGCACTGAAATGCTGATCTTTGTCGTTATTCTAGCGGTAGGCTTGGCTTATGTGTGGGCAAAAGGATACTTGGACTGGGCCAAGCCGAGCCCCAAGCCGCCCCTGCCGATCCGGCAGCGGAAAATGGGCGGCAAGGCGTTGGAAGAGTACCGTAAGTTTAATTGATTTAACAATCAACGGAAATGGCCAAATGTTGGAAATTCTATTTTGCACATTAGTCGCTTTTGCGATATCCCTTGTGCTAACCCCCGAAATAATTAAAATCGCTCATGCTTACAACAAACATGATGAGATCAACGAACGTAAAATCCACACCAGTAATGTGCCCAGGTTTGGTGGATTGGCCGTTTTTTTCGGTTTCTTGATTGCCACTTTGTTGTTCTCCACCCTATGGCAACACATGATCAATGTGCATTTGATCATCGCGCTGGTGTTGATCGTTATTATCGGTTTTCGCGACGACTTTCTGCCCCTAAAACCAAAATTTAAATTAGCTGTCGAGATTTTAGCCTCCCTGCTCATCATCCATTTTGGCAATATCCGGATCGAGTCCATGCATGGCTTGTTTGGAATCGGCGAGTTGCCCCTCTGGACAAGCTATGGCCTGACCGTTTTTACCCTCATCGTGGTGACCAACGCCGTCAACCTGATCGACGGCATCGATGGCTTGGCGGGCTCGTTCTCCCTGTTGGTGTTTGGGGGGTATGGTTGTTGGTTTTATTCGGCCAATGATCTGGCAACCAGTATTTTTTGTTTTGGGATGGTGGGGGCCATTCTTGGTTTTTTGATTTTCAATTATCGCACCCTGATCTTTATGGGTGACACTGGCTCGCTGGTGATCGGTTTTCTGGCGGCGGCCATTTCGCTCATTTTTTTACAGGACAATGCCCAACTGCCCCTTGACAGCCCACTCAAGTTCCCCAGTCCAGTGTTTTTTATCTGCAGCATCTTGGGATTTCCCCTCATTGACACCATCCGGGTATTTGCCATTCGAGTGGCCAGTGGGCGTTCGCCCTTTAGCCCTGATAAAAACCATTTGCACCATTCACTCATTTCCCTGGACTTGCCCCATTACCAAGCCACTGCCATTTTGTGCACCACCAATATGGCTTTTGTGGGCCTCGCCTATTTGGGCCAGGGGGTAGGTGATACCGTGGGCATATTAATGGCAACCGGACTGGCCTTTGGACTGGCGCATTGGCTCAAAAAGCGGTCAGATGCGTATTTGGCTGCCAAAAAAGCCGGCGAACCAGCGCCGCATATTGAGGTAGCAGCTCACCCCGAGCCACACCCCCAAGAAATCAGCCTTTAGTTGCGGGCCACTTGCCATTTGCATACCGTATTGCCGGCAGTGGTATAAACCTCAAAAGCCTCCTCGGTATCCAAATAGCGCAAGGACACTTCCCGGTCACTGGGGAGTGGGTTGGGCAACAGTTCTTCCCCATTCAGGTAGATGAGTTGTAATAGTTTGGTTTTGGGATCGGTAACGGCCACTAGTTCCAAGTTGGTTCCAAAGTTAAAATATTGGATTACTTTGGGGCTGCTGGCGGCCATTTTTTTCTTGAACAGTAATTTCCCCCCCTGTGCATAAAACAGCAGCCAATCCTCCATTTGCCGGGCCACCACCCAGCCTTGGTGGTTTTGCTCATCGGTACAAAGCTGGAACACGCCGTCTGGCCCAAATTGCTCGCGCCCGGTTACTTGCCCCAATAAGTTCAGACTGACCAGATCGCCTTTATTGGTGAGCAGTTGCAGCACGGTATTTTCCATGCCTGCCCCTTCTTGGAGATATACCGGGGAAGCAATCGTTTCGCTGAACTTGACCGGAAATCCTTGGTAATTGGTGCCATTGCGGCGAATGGCATACATCCCGCCGTCTTGTTGCACCGCCAAGATGCAGTCTTTCAAGCCGCTGCGAATGTGGAACGGGGGCATGATCAACTGGTTCAATTGTGGCCTGGGCGACCACCCGGGCAGAATATTGCCACTTTTATCGAATAAATAGATGTTGCCCAGCTCGTCGGCCACCGCAAAACGGTAGTTCTTCGAGTTGTCGTAATCGATCACCGAAAGCTGCCGGAGCGGGGCTTGCCAAGAAAAAGCCTTGGGGAAACCGGTGACAAAACGGCCCAGCCGATCGACCACATAAATGCCACCGGAGGTACAAAACAAAAACTGAAACTTGCCATTGTTATAAATATCGATCTGGTGAATATTGCCGGCGATCCTGCCACCCAATGGCGTTGACCATAACCGCTTACCTTCTGAGGAGAAAAGAGACAGGTTATTTTGATTGTCTTGGACCAATGTTTCCCAACTTTTGTCAACGTGGCTCCGAAATATCCAGGGCCGGGTGTTGACGGGAGCGGCCAATTTGGTGGCGTACTTGGCCAAGGCCGCCGATCCCCGCCCAGTAGCTGGCCGGAGCCGGCGGTGCTTCAGGGCCAGCACGGCATCAAACTTGTTGCCTTGTCCGCTTACCTGTAAGCCCAACCACTCTAACCGCAGGAACTGCCGCTGGTGGGCCACCGCCGTGGCTTGGCGGTCAGGGAGCAGTTGGGTCTGCAACTGCTTCCAATACCTCACTTGACTGGCCACCATCAGCAGATTGGACTCGGCCCCGAAAAGGGACATAAATTCACCATTTTTGACCGATTTGCCCCAAACTTGCTCATTTTCTACCTGATCCAGCCAGTTTTTGACGGCTCGGGCACTGTTACCGATCACCAAATAATCGCCCAGAAAACCAACAAAGGAACGGGGAAAGCCCGCGAAACTTGGCCCATAAAGTTTACTGGGCAGTTCGGGCACGTCCACTTGGGCAATGTTCAGCTTGCCATAAACTTCGTGGACAACGGTGTCTTTTTTGAGGTTGGCGGCATTTTGGGCCAGTGAATTTACCCATTTTTCTACCTTGGCCCTCGTTTTGAGGCCCACCAGCACCACCCGGTCAATCACGTTTTTATCCACATTTTCCATGATCAACAGGGCCACTTCCCCGTTGGTTTCCCCAAATAAGTCGGTGGCGGAAAAATTAAATTCCTCCTCCAAAGATTCAGCCGAGCTGGTCAACGGCTCGCCGCCCACGTCGGCGCGGTGGGCCTGCCACGCCTTCAGCAGTTTTGGCCCATCGGAAAACCCGATGCGGAGCATGAGCGCCGTTTGCTCGGGGACATATTGCAGCAGTGGCCGGTGCGGGCTGGGAGCCTGCCCCGCCAAAATATTGACCCAGTCGGTGGGGCTGTCGTCTTCGCCCGGAAGCACCGTCCCCCGCAATACCAGCGAGCCACGCCGCAAATCAGTTTCAGCCGCCAGCGACTTGGCCCACTGGCCCACCCCGGCCAAGTCATCGCCCGAAAAAGCCGACAAGAATTCCGGCATTTTGCGGATATTGACGTAGGTATATGGCCGATCGCCCGTTTCGAGCTTGGCCAAGGCGGCCCGGTTGAGGGTGTAAAAATTATCGCGGTTCAGGGCACTAAAATTTCGGATCGCATCCTCAAGCAGGAAAGGCGAAAAACTGGCGATAAAATAGTTTTTGTGAAAGAGATAAGAGAAAACTTCCCCCGTGGCCCGATCCGAGATTTCTTGGATGGTCTGCCCTTGGTACTGGCGGGCCTCAGTGCTGTATTTCCCCTGCTTGACCCACTGGTCGATCACGGGCTGGGCGGGTGGCGGGCCATCGGTGGGCATGGGCACATAAAACAAATAGCCAATATCGGCCTTCCCCATCACGTGGATGCTGGCATAGATCCGCTTGTCGCCAAGGTAGGCCATGATTTCGCGGCCCTGGCCCGGAAGGGTGGCCAGTTGCTCGAGCCGTTGCTGAAGCTGGGCAAAATAAGGGGTTTCTTTGAGCCCCTGCCACAAATAGGTGCTGTCGGCCTGTTTCCACCAGTTGGCAGCATCTGGAATGTCCACTACTGCCACCGCCCCAGCGGGCACCAGCAGGAAAACATCGGCCGTTTTGGACTTGTTCCACAGAAAACGCACTGCTTGGGTGAGGGCCAATAAAATCAGGGCAATGAGCAGGACCAGCAACCATTTGGCATACCGGGAGACGAAGGGAAGCGTTTGTTTGTCCACTTGGGCGTTATTTTTCTACGAAATTAGAAGAAATAGACCGATTTTGCCAATAATTAGAGGCCGACCTTGCGCACCGCCCCTGCCCGAGAACCAGCAATCTCATTAATTTTGCCCAATTGGGGAGGTGCTTTCTCCCATCCATGTTTCACCCATTGCCCAAACGCACAACGCCGATGTTCTTCTTTTTGTCAAAAGTCATAGTGTTTTTCATCTCCCCTTTCAACTGGTTGTTGATTGCCCTGGGGTACGGGTGCTTTTTTGCCAAATCGGTGCGCAGCCGACGGCGGGCAGCGATCTGGGCATTGGGGCTGGCCCTGTTTTTTAGCAACAAGTGGGTGGTCAACGAGCTCATGTTGTGGTGGGAACAGCCGCCGACCCCATTTGCCAGCGTGCAGGTGGGCCAATACCCAGTGGCAGTGGTGTTGACCGGAGCCACCAAAAGCAACAAAAGCCCCAGTGACCGGTTGTATTACGAGCGGGGTGTGGATCGGATTTTATATGCCATCAGGTTGTACCGGGAAGGGAAAGTAAAAAAAATCTTGATTTCTGGAAGCGAACTTCCCACTTTTATGGCCGTGCCCAACCGGGATGCCCAACCCCGCAGCATGGCTGAAACCGCCCTGATGGCGGGCGTGCCCCAAGCCGATATATTGCTGGAGCCCGCATCGCTCAATACCCACGAGAATGCCAAGTTGTCGGCCCCGATCCTCCGGCAACAATTCCCCGGGCAAAAAATCTTGGTGGTTACTTCAGGTTTCCACCTCAAGCGGGCCTTGGCCTGTTTCCGCCAACAGGGCTTGGCCGTGGACGGGTTTGGGGCCGATTATTTTTCGGAAGATCGCTCCCCGAGCCCTAGTCTGCTCCTAGCCCCTTCCACCGATGCACTCAAATACTGGGACGTGCTGGTGAAAGAGTGGGTGGGATACCTTACCTATCGATGGATGGGCTACCTCTGATTGCGGTACAGAGATTGCAATAAAGTAGCTACCCCTCTCTACCTGCTATTTTTTGTCGCTCGCGACTTTCTCAATACCTGCACCATGGCCAAGCCCAAGCTGACCAGCAATCCTCATCAACTTCCAACTACTCTCCATCGAATCGCTGGGTTGGGCGGCATGGTTACCTACTCGATCCTCCTGTTGCAACTGGTGCGGGTGTTCATTGCCGAGGATTTCACTATTCCCAGCGCATCGATGGAGAACACCCTGCTGCCCGGAGACAAGGTGATCTGTGATAAATCCCTCCGGCCGGTGGCCCAAAACGATCTGGTATTGTTCCATTATCCACCCGAATTGGATCGGCCCATCGCGGCCAAAACTTTTTACATCAAACGGTGTGTGGCATTGCCGGGCGATTGGCTGGAAATCAAGAATGGCCAAGTGCTGATCAATGGACAGGCCCAGCCTGAACCGAGGGTCGCCAAATCCAGCTATTTGGTCAGGGCCAATACCGAACTGGCCCCGCACTTGTTTGCCCAATGCCAGATTGAAGCCCCCCGGAAAGTCAAGGGCGGGTATCTGGTGTATGCCCAAGCGGCCCAAGTGCAGCAACTGAGCGGCTTGAAGGGAGTGCTGTCGGTAGTGCCCAATCGCCAGTCCAAGGGAAAACGCAATGATTTGATTTTCCCCCATGCTGAAAATTTTCAGTGGAACCGCGACCATTTTGGGCGGTTGCAGTTGCCCCGGGCAGGTATGGTCATCCAGATCAACGCCACCAACTTGGCCCTGTACGGATCGCTCATCGCCAACTATGAAGGTTGGCGGCGGGTCATTGTCCGGGCCAACCGCCTGTGGATCGATGGCCAAGAAAAGACCCATTATACATTCCAGCAAGATTATTACTTCGTCTTGGGCGATAACCGGCACAATTCGCATGATTCCCGCTTTTGGGGGCCTCTCCCGGCCGACCACCTCGTGGGCAGGCCCATGACCATTATGTACTCAATAGCGACGGATCGCAACGGCTGGCCCAAGTTTCGCCCTGATCGCTGGTTTAGGCAGGTGGAATAAAGCGCGACGCTTCGTTTGCCGCCTAGTTTGCCCTTGCAAAATCAATGGTGCTATTGCTGCAGGAGCGAGCAACCCGGGCCTTTGAGGTTATTAAGGCTCGAATAAATGGACTCATATTGTGCAATATATCTGCCAGCGCAAGGGCCGGGCCGTTAAGTATCAAGGTCAGCCATGGGGATAGCCTGCCTGCCAAGGGCACGCCCCGTCCGTTGTAAGCCATTTTATGGGGAACACTGCAAACTTGGCGCTGGTGAGCTTTGACAAAAATATTATAAAGCACACGGCGACACAGTGGATAGATATGGACAACTGCTAGAAAAATAACGGCTAATAAAACGGGGCTTGCGTCATGCGAGCTGACCTACAAATGGGAGCTTTGTGCTTCTGATGAACTTTAGCAATTGGTAATGCGCTGATACCCATTTTCGGCAAGCCCCAAACCCTCCTAAGCTGGAGTCTGCCAATGGCCCGCGATTTCCCAAGCGTTTTTATCCCCGCCAATAGGAAAAATCAACTATTCTGCTTAACTGTGCTTAGCCCGGCTGAATGATTATAGCGGCCGGGCGTGATCGCTATGTCAGAAAGTTATCTATGGCCAATACTCACCCAATTGGCCGCACTTGTTCGCTTCATTCCCGGCTTGGTTGTAATTGGCGCAAGTCTGTATCTGTACAACCGCCAAAAAAGCACTCCGGCTTTGCTAATGGTCATGGGGGCAGCCATTGGGTTTATCTTGAGTGTAGTCTATCAAGTCCTCACTTACATGATGCCCACGTGGAGGGCTATTTCAGTTTCCCCGGTCTATAGCGGGCTTGGTTTGGTGAGCTTGGTTGGCAGCGGCTCGTTTGCCATTGGCCTGTGGATTCAGGTGCGCCAGTGGCCCCCGAACAAAAAGACAAACCGATCGAGTAGCTACCGCCGGGGACAATTGGCTCGGCGTGGATCAATGGCGCGGCTTAGTGGCCGGCCCGAGATCATTCAAGGAGGCACCTTGAATCGTGCTCTGTCCGAAAACCCATTTGAAAACCTAAATTCAAGCAATAAATACGATGGCTCATTGTTGGTGTGCCAAAACAGCGCGCGCTGGCCAAACTTTGAGCCAGGCTTTTTTGCAATGGCCCAAAGAACGGCCATTTTTCCGGTCACCATTATTTCAGGTGAGCAACGGCCACATAGTGCAAGCGGTTGATTTGCGCCAACCACCCGGATGAAAGCCACAGTTACCCTAGAAAAGAAAAATGGGCGGATGGGCAATTCTATTCATCTAAATCGGATGTTAATCCAAGGTTCAAGCGTATATTTGCGGCGATTTTTTCGGCTAGTGCTATGGAGAATGCTTTTCGCCGGTTTGGAGTGGTAACGGTGGCCACAGTCTATTTACTTATCATCGTGGGTGGCATTGTGCGCAGTACCGGCTCAGGCATGGGCTGTCCCGACTGGCCCAAATGCTTCGGGCAATACGTGCCCCCAACCGCCGAAAACCAGCTACCGGCCAATTATCGCGAGGATTATACCGCCAAACGCAAGGACAAGAACCTGAAGTTTGCCAAGTTGCTAACCCGGCTGGGCTATGTTGACTTAGCAAACAAAATTACCGATGACCCATCTGTCTATGCCGATGAGCCATTCAACGCCACCAAGACTTGGATTGAGTACCTCAACCGCTTGTTGGGTGCGCTCACTGGCGTATTCATCTTGCTCACTTTTGGCTTTTCCTTTGGCTTTTGGCACAAGGATCGGCGGGTGGTGTGGCTGAGTGCCCTTGCCTTGGTGCTGGTCTTACTTGAAGCTGGCTTAGGGGCTATTGTGGTCTACACCAACCTATTGCCCTCCACTATCACTATCCACATGCTGGGGGCATTGGCGGTGGTAGTCGTGCTGATCTATGCCGTGGCCCGATCTAGGCAAACGGTGGAGGCCCCGATTGTGCTGGGCCAGCAATCGCTGCTCAAAGGACTTCTACTGCTCAATATGGGCCTATTTTTGGGACAAGTCGTACTGGGTACTCAGGTGCGCGAGGCCTTGGATGCCGTGGCCGGACAGTTGGGCGAAGCGGCCCGCCCCACTTGGATCGACCAGTTGGGCTGGGAATTTTATGTGCACCGCAGCTACTCCCTGTTGGTTTTTGGGCTCAATTTCTGGTTTGTCCGGGTATTGCAGCGCAACCTGCCGACGGTGACCGGGGGCTTGTCCCATCAGCGCTGGGCACAAATACTGCTGGGCCTGCTGGCGGCCGAAATCGCCACCGGGGCGGGCATGGCCTATTTTGCCATTCCGGCGGTGTTGCAGCCGCTGCACTTGGGCTTGGCGGCCCTCATTTTTGGGGTACAGTTCTGGCTCTGGCTCCTTCTGGGCCGGAGCATGCCAGTGGTTCAAGATAATTTTCAAAACCAGACGTATGCCAAAGTGGTTTAGACTAGGGTGGGCAATGTAGGTTGAAATAAGTAGCGACACCCGGACATTCAATACGTGTTGGAAAATCAGGCCCGTTTCTGTCCTATTTTAGTACAATTATTTGATTTTCAACAATTTTGGAAGCAGCCAGTGGGGTTAGAACCTTCAGTGCAAAGTACAAATCGCCGTGAATAGATCGAGTCATTCACCTATTTAAAAAGTTTTTGTTCCATTTTTGATTTTGACCATGTCCCCAGAAACTGTATCTATTTATCCTGTTTCATTGAAACTGCAGCAATATTCCCAGTTGTTAAAATTCCGTTTATCGGCATTGGTGGTGTTTTCGGGCGCATTTGGCTATTTATTGGCCAACGATGGGGCAGTCGATTGGTTCAAACTTGGGATGCTATGTCTTGGCAGTTTCCTGATCACGGGTGCCGCCAACACGATCAACCAAATCATTGAGCGGGAAACCGATAAATTGATGAAACGCACTAGCAACCGCCCGCTGCCCACGGGCCGTTTGAGTGTAAACGAAGCCTTGGTGTACACTGTGGTGCTCATGGTAGCGGGCACGGCAGTCATGATCCTGTTTGTCAACACTTTATCAGCAGTTTTGAGCTTGTTTTCACTATTGCTTTACGGTTTTGCCTACACCCCATTGAAACAAAAGTCTTCCATTGCGGTATTTGTGGGTGCCTTCCCCGGAGCTTTTCCCCCGCTCATCGGCTGGGTTGCCCAAACTGGCCATATCGGGATGGAAGGACTGATCCTGTTCGCCATTCAATTTATTTGGCAATTCCCCCATTTCTGGAGCATTGCTTGGGTGGCCGACGAAGACTACAAAAAAGCGGGGTTCCGGCTGTTGCCCTCGGGCGGTGACCGCGATTTCAGCACGGCATTCAGCATGATGACCTACACCCTGTTTTTGTTGCCCATTGGCCTGTTGCCCGCCCAATATGGTATGACTGGGCTGGTTTCGGCCATTATTGTCACAGTAAGTGGGGCGTTGTTTTTGATCCAAAACATTTATTTAATCAAAGTACAAACCGAAAAAGCCGCCAAAATGATGATGTTCGGCTCGTTTTTGTATTTGCCCATTGTTCAAATCGCCTTTCTATTGGACAAAATATAGCACTGGTCTCCAGATCGGTCACTCCTCTTTGCCACCACAACACCAGCATTTTACGAGGGATGGCTAGGAGTTACGGGTCGGTCAGCGGGATCTCCCAATGCGCCACTTCCTAAAACAAAAGCCTACACCTTGTCCTCAATGTTGTGGGCAATCAGATCCTCGCTTTCCTCGACGTGGCCAAAGGCATAGCGCATTTTCCGGCGATCAAATTCTTTTTCATTGTTGGCGAGCCAGACCGTTGCCACGCCGTTGCCGATAAAGTTGGTGATGGCCCGCGCTTCGGACATGAACCGGTCCACGCCCAAGAGCAAGGCAAGTCCCTCCACCGGAATGACTTTAATGGCGGTGAGGGTAGAAGCCAACACGATGAAACCGCTCCCTGTAACGCCTGCTGCACCCTTGGAAGTGATCATCAAAATGCCGATGATGGTGAGAATTTGGGCCAAGTCGAGGTGCACACTAAATACTTGGGCCAAAAAAATGACGGCCATTGAGAGGTAAATCGTAGTCCCATCCAAATTGAAGGAATAGCCCGCCGGCACCACCAATCCGACCACCGATTTTGAACAGCCCATTTTCTCCAATTTTTCCATCAGCGAAGGGAGTGCCGCCTCGGACGAAGATGTGCCCAGAACAATGAGCAATTCCTCCCGGATATATTTCAAAAAATCCAACAACCTGATCTGATAAGTGCGCAAAATATACCACAGTACCACAAATACGAACAGCGCCATGGTGATATACACCGTTCCCATGAGCTTGGCCAAGGGCAACAACGCCTTGATGCCATACTTGCCAATCGTGAATGCCATGCCGCCAAACGCACCGATCGGGGCCAACAACATGACTTTGTGCAAGGCCCAAAATACTTTTTTGGAAATGGGGGCCAAGAAATCCAATACTTTTTGCCGGCCCCGGTAATTGCTCAATACCACCCCCAGCAAGATGGCAAAGGCCAGCACTTGGAGGGTCGAGTTGTCCATAAAAAATTTCCACCAGCTAAACGCCTCGGCCTTGGTGTATTTGGAAATATCGCCGCCTTGGATATTTTGCGTGGTTACTCCGTCACCGGGGCGGATCACATTGGCCACCACCACCCCGATGAACAGGGCGGCCGTAGTGACCACCTCAAAGTAAAGCAGTGCTTTGGCCCCCACTTTACCCACTTTTTTCAGATTGCCCATACTGACAATCCCGACGGTAATGGTGAGAAAAATAATGGGGTTAATGAAAAGTTTGACAACACTAATAAAGGTCTTACCTAAAAACTCGCTTAAAGTAGCCCCGATTTCTAGCTCTTGTCCCAAAAATTTGCCCTTGACCGGGGCGTCGAGGAGGGGATAAAGGGCTAGATCCGGCCTAAAATGCCCCAAAAGAATGCCTAAGGTAATGGCGGTCAATACCCAAAAAGTGAGATTGGTAAATATGTTTTTCATATTGGGTCTTCCTGACTGCGTTGGCCAATCCGCTGAGCGGGCTGGTCATGCTTACTGGGTTAATGGATGATAAAATACAAAATAAGAACAGTTACTAGCGAAATAGGGATGCCGATCCCAACCATGGCCGAGGCCAGCGGCGGGTTGAGGCCGTGCTTGCTGGCAATGATGGCGGCGGTGTTCATGGGGCCCAAAGCGGCCCCCAGCAAACAGATTTCGGCCACAGTTCCCTTTTGCTTTAAAACTATCGCAAATAAAACAAAAATGAGCAATGGCGAGAGCACCAGCTTAAAAATCAACCCCCAAAACAATTGGGTAAAAATGGCACTTTTTTTAGGAAACTCCATCTGAAGACCAATGGACAGCATGGCCAAGAAGCTAAACGGCGCAGCCAATTTTTTCAGGAGCTCGGCCAACGCCGGGGTAAATTTCAGATCGCTCACATTCATCAACACGGCAATGAGAAAAGCCAAGAATACCGGAAATTTGAACACGCTGGTGGCTATTTCCTTGAAAGAAGGTTTTTCGGCAGCATAGTACGCCGCGGTGATGACCCCTAAGGTAGCACAAACCAAAAAAGAGCCGGCTTGACTCATCAACACCCCCACGTGCAAACCCTCAGCCCCATAAAACAGCTCAAAAATAGGGAAGCCCACGAAAGAAATGCTCGGAATACTGCCCGTCATGATCAGCACTCCTTCGCTGTGCCGGTGCATTTTGGTGAGCTTCCCGATCGTTCTAAAAAACAGAAAACCAAGTAGGTACAAAAGCCAAGGCATCAAAATTGGCAAGGCGTAAACACTTTCAAATTTGGTTTCCGAAGTATAAAGTAAAGTGGTGGCGGGCAAACAGAGGTAGAGGATCAAGTTGCTCACCACCAAATGCGCATCGCCCTTGAAAATTTTATATTTTTTCAAGAGGATGCCCATCGAAATGCAAACCGCCAGAAAAAGGATGTTTTGCACTAAAAAGTAAACGTTACATTCGCGTAGTAGAACGCTCCGTTAAAGCCAAACTGATTGGCATTGCGGGTGTAGGGCGTTTGGCCGTTGAAATAAGAAGCATAGTTGGCCAACACCTTATCGGGATAAACATCAAAAACATTGTTTGCACCCAAAGTGAGCATGAACATCTTGCCAATATTGTAGTTGAGCACCACATCGGTTAAAGTCCTACCAGCGAACACTTGTTTCCGGTGCGGCAGGTTAGCGGGTTTCTCCCAAGCGGTCACGTCGCCAAAGTAGGTAGTCCTGATGGTAAAGTTGAGCTTTTTCCACTGGTAACCAAGTGACAGCAGCACCTTGTTGCGGGGCTGGCTAGTCTCGATCAAGGAAATGCTGATGGTATCGATCAGGGCGATGCCCCGGCTCGTTCCTTCTTGCAATTGAGTGGGCGTGGCACCTATTTTATCGATCACGGTCTTGTTGAGGGTAAGGGCCAAACTGGCGGTGAGGCCGTTGTTTTCATTGAATTCATGTTTGAAAGTGGTGACCAAGTCGATGCCTTGAGTTCGGGTGCTGATCTGGTTGGTGAAAAAAGAAATTTCTTGGATGCCGGGAAACAATGGCCTCAGGGCGGCGATGTTATTGACAATCAAAGGTTCGGAAACAATTATCCGGTCGGCGATGTCTATTTGGTAAGCATCCAAGGTAACCAACAGTTTGTCATTTAAATTGGCTGTAACCCCCACATTATAGTTCCACGAAGTTTCTGGTTTGGGGTTGCCAATGCCGATCTGGGCAAGGCGGGGCTCATCGCTGCGCAACTGTTTGGTTTGGCGGATTTCCCCGGCTTGTACGGCCGAAGTGGTCACGCTGTTGTAAATCTGCTGCAAGGAAGGCGCCCGAAAGCCCCGGTTGATGGAGCCCCTGACCGACAATTGTTCGGTCAATTTTAAGCGGGTGGCCAGTTTCCCCGATAAATTGCTGCCGAAGTCGCTATAATTTTCGTAGCGCAGGGCGGTGGCCACCAACAGTTTATTGGTGATATCGGTCTCAATATCGGCATAAATGCCAATGTTTGTGCGAGTCACATTTGTTTCATCATCGGGGGCAATGCCGGGCCGGCCGCTTGATCCTGGGGCTTTTCCCCTAGTGCGGGCCAGATCGCCCACAAACCAAGAGTTCCGGTCGCCTTGCTTCAAAATGAACTGATCAATCCTGAATTGGCTGCCCAGCGCCACATTGAACGATTTAGTGTTGAGGAATCCATCAAAGTTTTTGGAAAAGTTCAGTTCGGTGGTACTCTGGCCAAACGCATTTCTGCCCACGTAAAAATCCTTGGGCGAGCTCGCGCCCATCGACGGGTTGGAGGTGTTGTTGGCATTCAGATCCAGTGAGTTATAGCCGTAGCCGGTACTGAAATCGATGTTCCATTCATTGGCCATTTGCCTTTTGATGCCCACCACGCCCGAATAGTCCAGCGTTTTGCCGGGCAGGACTGGCGAGTAGCCATCGGGGAAAATATCTACATTGGAATTGGCATTGGTGGGGATGGCATTGCGGAAAAAGCCAAAAGCGCGAATGTTTTTCTGGGAAAAACCGCCAAAGCCATACAAAGACCAGCGGTCATTGATAGGGTAGCCCAAGTTCACAAAAGTTTGGTAGGCTTCCGTCTGGTTGCTACCGTATTCGGAAACCCTGAACTCGCCCGTGGTCGGGTAAACGCCCCGGGTGGTGCGGGCCGTGGCCTCGGCGGCGGCATTTGCCGAATAAATATTGCCATTGAAAGGATCGGAACGATCGGAGCCTTCCGCGTATTGGTAGTGCAAGGTCATGTTCAAATAGCTTTTTTCCTTGCCCAATTTGATGCCGTAGTTCGCTGCTGCCAAATAAGAAGCCCCATCGCCTCTGGACGTAACACCGTATTGGGTCTTAAAAGTCCCCTTGCCCACACTTTTGTTCAGCCCCACGTTGATAATGCCCGCAATGGCATCGGAGCCGTATTGGGCGGCGGCCCCGTCCCGCAAAATTTCCAACCGGTCGGTGGCCAGCGAAGGAATACTGTTCATGTCCGTGACCACCGTTCCCTTGCCGATCGTAATGTTGAGGTTGAGGGCCGAAAATTGGTGGCGGCGCTTGCCATCGATCAGCACCAACACCTGATCGGGCGACATCCCCCGCAAAGTGGCGGGATCGGCATAGTTGGCAACCCCATTGATCCCATTTTTGGAGGAGTTGAAAGAGGGCGAAGTAAACTGCAACATTTGACCCAAGTCTACTTGCCCGGTATTTTGCAATTCTTTGGCCGTGAGCACGTCCACGGGGGCGGGACGTTCCACATCGGTGCGGGGCTTGGCCGATCGGGAGCCCACCATCACAAATTCCTCCAGTTCTTTGGCCGCATCTTCCAGGGTAACGCTGAGGGTTGTATCATTGCCCACAGTAATTTCCCGGCTGTTGTAGCCGATAAACGAAAAGATGAGCACTTGCCCTTTGTCGGCATTGATGGAAAAATTGCCTTCCCCATCGCTGGTGGTGCCCTTGCTAGTGCCTTTGATCACGATGGTTACGCCGAGCAGGGCCTCACCCGATACCGATACTATTTTCCCTTTGATCGGGGTTTCCCGCCGTTCAGTGGGCGCTTTTTCGGCCAAAAAGTCCTTCGGGGCAATGTTGTCGGCAAAAGCCGGCCCGGATAAACTGGTGGCGAGCAATAAGCTCAATGCCCCAATAAAGTTGAATGGTACTTGTTTTTTCATTTTCGTTGTTTTTAGAAAGTTTACAATACTCCTTATTTATGGCTTCTGGCTAGCCCGCAATCATTGACCAGATCCACCTTAGGCACTATGAAAGCATCACGGCACGCCAAGAAGTGGCCCTTTCCAATCAAAACTGATTTGAGATGAACGGCCGAGCAATTCCTTGGAAATTAAGCCGATTGTTCAGGGAAATCGCCAAAATTACTTTAATCTTGACTCGAAATAAATTGCGTGTAAATATAGGATGCCTTTGCCACTATCTCAAGCAGTTTGCTATTTATTTAGATCATTATTTTGATCAAAAAAATACCGTGAACTAGAGGGGGGCACTTTTGGTTTAACCAGCATACAATGTCGCCAAAGAGGCTACTAACTTTCGCCTGGCCAACGTCCCAGCATGGCTATTTATCAAGCAACAATGTGCCCGACTACCCGAAAAAACCTTGGGCATTCAGCCCGGGCAGCAAGCCGCATCCAATAATAGCTTACCAATCAACGGCGGCCCCCAATCGCTCGGTAAGCTGGAATGATCTTGGGGCCATTTGGGTTGAAATAAAAAAAATAGAGGATTGTGTGGTAAATAAGTCCAATTTCTTTAATTTAGAGCCAGATCAGCTTAGCCGTTATTGGTAGAAACAAAACTGTAGGCGTTTCCCAACATTTTAACAAATTGACAATGATAAACCGTCGCGATGCAATCCAAAAAGTGGCCTTATTAATGGGTGGGACGCTCTCGATCCCTTCTTTGGCCGCCTCGCTGGAAAATTTTGAATTTTCGGGCAAATCTGCCTTCAACCCTGACCAACTAAAACTGGTCACCGAGATAGCTGACACCATTATACCCCGCACCAAGACTCCGGGTGCCAAGGATGCCAAGGTTCAGAACTTTGTCTCGGCAGTAGTTACTGATTGTTATTCGCCCGCCGATCGCACGAAGTTTATCGCTGGTTTGGTCGAAGTGGACAAAGAAGGCATGGCCCAATTCAAAAAGGATTTTGTCAAATGTACCCCCGCCCAGCGGATCGCGGTATTGAAAAAGGTGGAACAGGCGGGCATGGAACACCGCAAAACCGGCAATGGCAACCATTTTTGGTTCATGATGAAAGAATTGACCTTGACAGGTTATTTCACTTCAGAACCTGGTGCCACCCAAGCCCTCGAGTATGTCCACACCCCCGGTCGCTACGAAGGCTGCGTGCCCCTGAAGCCCGGTCAAAAAGCGTGGGCCACCTAGGCAACACAATATCATTCGGTAAATAAGGCGAAAATCCAAGGAATCACATTCCTTGGATTTTCGCCTCTTCACACCAGGCAGAAAGTCCGGCTTGGCCCGTTAGCCTTGGCAACTTTGATTGACGGAGGGCGATCAACCGGGCAAGCCCAACAAAAGGATTGCGGTCAAATATGACTGGATTTTCCTTTGGTTTCAGTGTCATTTCGTTCGGTTAATCGCAATAGACTGCGGCGGGCTGCTGAGCCAGGCTCACCACCATCCTTACTTGGGTCTCGGTGTTTCGATCCACGGAGAGCGGCGGTAGTTCGTCCAAGCCAAAAAAGCCCACCCCCAAGGTTTCCATGCCTTCGGCCATTGCCCCGCCGGTTTCCTCGCACAAGAAAAAAAGTTTATAGACATAGTTGGGACTGGGCGGATGAATGTGCATTTTTTTATCCACGACAGCCAGTAATCGAATGGCCCGAACCAACAACCCGGATTCTTCCCGGACTTCCTTTTCCACATTTTCGCGGGGTGACAGCCCGATATCGGCCCAGCCCCCGGGCAGCGACCACGCCCCGTCTTCGCGCTCATGTACCAACAGCACTTTGTCACCGCGCAACACCACCGCCCGCACGTCTGTCTTGGGGGTGCGATAACCCACATCGGCGGTCATGAGGTCCTTGATCTGGCTGGGTTCACCACCGGACAGTTTTGCTAAAATCTCTACACTTATATCGGTAAGTTGGTGATAGCGATCCAGATCGTAATCATTGGGCGAATAGGTCAATCCGGCTTGGGCCAGGGCCTGAATGCGCTGGGCCACTGAAAGCCAATAGTTTTCCATAACAATGTCTTGGTTTTTGTAAGCATTTTTTTGTGGCCCCGCGTTCCACCCCGCGATCTTTTGCGGCCAAGGGAGCCGCCACTTTTGAAACCCTTGGCTATACGCCGCAATTTGCGCCGAAAACGATATGTTTGCAACAAGGATTTTGCGAAGCCCAAACCCACCGATCATGCCTACCCACCGCCGTCAGTTTATTCGTCAATTATCGGGCCTCATGGCCGGGGTTTCCGTGCTCCCCACGATCGCCAAAGCCGAGGCGGCTCCGTTGGGCCACTTACCAGCCTCAACATTGGTCCCCCAAGAGTTGGCCCGGGACGAAGCTTTTTGGTATCCCGTCCAACGGGCCTACGTCCAGTCGCCGCACTTCATCAACTTGGAGAACGGGTATTTGTCGCCCGCCCCCGAAGAGGTGCTGAACGCCTATTTGGGCAATGTGCGGATGATCAACGAAGCCCCGACTTTCTATATGCGCCGCCGCCAGTTCGACGAGCGCGAAGCGGTGAAAAAACAATTGGCCGATTTTGCCGGAGTTTCGGTCGATGAAGTGGTGATCACGCGCAATGCCACCGAAGCCCTGGAAACCCTGATCCTGGGCTTGCCCATGCAGCGGGGCGACGAGGCCATCATTTCTGATCAGGACTACCCCAACATGGTGGAGGCGTTTCGGATGCGCGCCCGCCGCGAGGGCATTGTGGTCAAAACCATCGTGCTGCCGCTCCACCCCAAAAGCGATCGGGAGGTGGTGCAAGCCTATGAAAACGCGGTGACGCCCCGCACCAAGGTACTGTTGGCCACTCACCTGATCAACCTGACCGGCCAAATAATCCCGGTCAAATCGATCTGCGAAATGGGCCGCGCCCGGGGCATCGAGGTGATCGTGGACGGGGCGCACAGTTTCGCCCACGTTGATTTCAAAATCCCCGATCTAGGTTGCGACT
>JBBQXF010000031.1:0-43311 GCA_038209965.1 Cytophagales bacterium
CAATGCGAATCAGGGGTTGAAAAAAATAAAACAGACTTGGTGTCAGGTGCGTTTGCTTATTTATGACAAAAAGCATAAAACTCATCCAACTATTTTACCAAGTCTGTGACTGGTACAACGAAAACTTGGCGTGGAATGTTCAACGTTTCAGCAATAATGGCCTGAAAGGCCAAATCACCGATGAGGAACTCATCACCATCTACCTGTTTTGTACCATGGAAGAGGAAAAAACAAGCATAAAATCCATGTACCGCCACATGCGGGACTACTGGGGCACTTGGTTTGCCCTGCCAAGCTATGCCGTGTTCAACGATAGGTTGAACCGTTTGAACACTGTTTTTCCAGATATCATAGCCCTGTTGTTGGAAAGCTCGCCAATCGGGGGGGACCTGGAGTTTGTCCTGGTGGGGGATTCCTGCCCCATCGTGACCTGTTCGGGCAGGCGTACCGGCAAGGTGGCGAAAAATATCACGGACAAGGGGCGTTGCGCCAGTAAAAATATGTGGTACTATGGTGTAAAACTACACGCATTATCGCACAAAATACCCAAAAAACTACCATTTCCCCAATATTTGGGCATTACAAAGGCCTCGGTGAACGATGCTGTGCCCATGAGGGAATTTTTGACCGGGCTGTCAAACGCGGATGTCTATTTGGACAAAGCCTATGGCGACACTGCACTGGAAGAAATAATGGGGAGGAACCAGAGCAGGCTCATCACGCCCATAAAGGACAAAAAAGGGCAGTGCGAGGTTGAAAAATATTGGAACAGTGCTTATAACCAGGCCGTTGGCACTGCGGTGGCAAAGGTGAGACAACCAATTGAGTCGTTTTTTAATTGGATTGAACAAAAGACCGGCCTACAAAATGCTTCCAAGGTCAGGTCTGAAAAGGGACTGTTGCTGCACGTTTTTGGTAAAATAGCCGCCTCAATCATACTTCTGATGGGCGGAATTGAAAAACTCAACCCCTGATTCGCATTAACAGATAGAAAACCACACAAAGGATGGACAAAGGGGAATGTAACATTACTTGGCGATGCCGCTCATCCAACTACTCCGAATCTGGGACAAGGTGGATGCGTGTCAGTTGAGGGAGCTTATATTTTAGCTAAATCAATTCAAAAATATGGTTTACCTATCAAATCATTTGATAGGTATGAAGAATTGCAGTTTCCACGTTCTGAAAACATTGTAAACGAAAGTCTAAAATTCGGCAAAATGGGGTCAACTAACCAACCCCATCCTAATTGGATTAAGAAACTTTGCAATGTGGGCAATACCTTCAAGGGTGGCAATCAAAATGATAGACAAATATTTTTCATACAGAGTTACAAACCTTGAAATATAAAAGCCGAACCGCTAACAGTACCTACAAGAAATTGGCGGTTCAGTGCTTCGCAGACACCTTTGTGGTTTATCAAACATTGGTTCTCCGCATCACTAAAACCAATCATCTGTGTTTTTCAATCCTGTCTTTGCTCAAGCCAAAACCAGCAATTCACTCTTTGACATAACTCTTTTCACCCGCTGACACCTTGAAAGACAATCGGTTTTCGGGTGGCGGCAAGGGACAACTGAACTCATCGGTGTAGGCACAGTAGGGATTGTAGGTCATATTGAAATCGATGGTCACTTGGTTGGCCCGCACATCGGCCAGGTTTATATCTAAGTAACGGCCCATTCCGTACGTATCAATGCCATTGGAGGCATCGGCAAATGGCAGAAAAAGTTGATTTTTCTCTTGATCAGCTTCTTGATACTTGAACAGCGTCAGTTTTATCGATTGTCCATTGAGCTTGAACTGAATGTGGGCGTAACGACGCATGGGCCGGGTCTCCTCGGTATTGGTGGGGATGGCCAAGTCCAGCGTATCGTTGAGCGGTATAAGTTCGGCATTGATCCGATAGGCGGGATCGGGGACGAAATACGCTAAGCCGGGAAAACTGCCCCGCTTTTTTTCCGGGATCGGGGAACTCTCATCGGTGCGGAACTGGGCATTTTTGTCGGCCCGAAATTTATTGATTTCATCCAAGTATTTGTCGCTCACTTGGATATCACTGAACGAATAAAAAATAATCAAGATCACCACCACCGTGATGCCCGAAAAAAGCAGATAATTAGGTTTTACAATCATTTTGACTCGGATTTTTTCATTTTCACCCCTAAATTACGCCAATTTATTGATTTAAAGGCCGTTCGCTCTCTCCCGTCCTATTTGGGCACTTGCTTGCGGGTAATGTCCATGAGCATTCTGGGGGCAAGCCGTTGCAAAAACAAGGAAAGGTGTTCTTTGCTGAATTTTCGGCCCACGAACGTTTCATATTTGCCCGAACTGATGGCCGATAGGATCTGCTGGGCGGCTTTTTCAGCCGGATAGCCATTCCCAATGTCCGTGCCGACCTGTCCGAATTTTTCGCCAGTGGCAGTAAGGGCATTCATGGTGACGTTGGTGCGGACATAGCCGGCACAAATTAACGTCACTTGTATATTATCTCGCCATACCTCCGCCCGCAAGCAATCAAAAAAGCCGTGCAGGGCATGTTTCGCAGCCGCATACGCCGAGCGCATTGGCGTGCCGATCTTCCCCATTACACTGCTGGTGACCACAAAATGACCCGATTTGCGCTCCATGAAGTGGGGCAAAATAGCATTGGTGAGGGCTACGTAGCTAAAATAATCCACTTCCATGACTTTGCGGTGAATATCCAGCCCGGTTTCAGCCACCCAGGATCGCTGGCTGATCCCACCATTATGGATCAAAATATCCACCTGCCCAAAAGCTTGGATGGCTTCAGCGGTTTTGTCGGCAAAAGTGTCCATTTGCATCAAATCCAAGGGCAGAACATAGCTGTTGGCCGGGTTGGTTTGCTGTCGGACCCGTTCGAGTTCTTCACGGCGGCGGGCGGAGAGAATTACTTTGGCGCCCTGCTGGGCAAAAGCGTAGACCAAGGCTTCGCCGATGCCGGAAGAAGCCCCGGTGATCCAAATGGTCTTATTGGTAAAAAAAGTCATGCTACAAAGATAAATTGAAGAATAATCAACCCTGCCCAACTGGTTTTGGGCAGGGTTGATAAAATGGATGAAACCTTACAATGCCGGGTCTGGCGGGGTATTCGGATTGTTGTCGCGCTCAGTGAACGGGTACGGGTAGAAGTTGCGGTTCCGTTCGCTGCCGGGTGCGCCGGGGCCGGGCCGGTTGAAACGGCGGCTGTCGTCCAATCGCAAACCGCTCAAGTACAGTTCAATACTACGGTTGCGATAGATTTCTTCCAAGATCGAAGCTTGATTGAACAGCGTATTGTTGGCGGGCAAACTGGCCCCCAAGCCCCAAATGTCTTGGGCTGGGGTCTTGGTCAAGATCCGGTTAATTTCGGTGGCGGCATCGGCCAAGCGGTTTTGTCGGGCAAATACTTCGGCACGGATCAAAATGATTTCGCCCGGCAAGTACAACGGAATGGGGTCTTCATCAGCCTTGAAAAAACCTCGCCCACGCGGGGGAACAACGGCGGAGAGGTAGAATGGCACTCGCTGGTCGCCGGAGGTAGGGACCAAATTGGCGGACAGGCCAAAGTTGGTTTGGGCCTCATGCACGTTGTTGGTCACAAACGAGCTGCGAAAAATCGGGTTTTGCGAAATATTATCGAACACAAAACGGGAACGGGAAGTCAAATTGACCCGGTTGGCGGCCGTCAGGGCTTGATCCAGTCGTCCCAGCATCAGGTTATAGCGGGCCGAGAGCGCACTCAGGGCATTGGGCAGGTCAATGTCCGTACCGACCACCGCGGTGAAACTGGCCGGGAGTGGGGCTGCACCCAGCAGGGTAATGCCCTCTTCACACAGGCGGGCGGCTTCTTCCAAAGCGGCGGTGCGTGGCAGAAAAGTGGCTTGCTTGCCAGTTTGGAGGGGCACTTGTTCCCAGAAAGTAGCCATCCAGCCCAGGGCCAAGGCCCGCAGCAAATGCGCGTGAGCTTGAACGGCATTGGCCAGTGGCCGCTCGGGAATGGCCCCAGCCGCTACCGCCGCAATGACCCGCTCACAGTCGGCGTTCAAGATGTTCAGGTTTTGCCACATATTGATGATTATCGGGTTGAGGCCGTTCACGTTGTTGCCCCCGTTGCTCAGGGCCGCAATGTCGGCGTTGCCCGCGTTGACCACGCGCAATTCATTGGTAGTCAGTCCACTGGCCGAAATAGTGGTGTAAAGTGGCCCAGCTCCACCCAAGGTGTAGCGGCGGCGCAGGCCATTGGAAAAAGCCAATAGGCCCGCTGGATTTGACAACACCGCGTCTTCAGTGGCCGCGTTGGGGTTGGTGTAGTCCAGGGTACAGGCGGGCAGGATCAAAGTGCTGGCCGCTATTGTACAAATGACTAGTTTTTTGAGGTATTTATTCATGTTGGTTTGAATGCTATGGTTGGAAAATACACAATAGGATCTTGGCTTGGCTAGAACTGGGCCGTAACGGTGAACTGGAAAGTGCGCGGAATGGGCACTGCCCCGAAGTCATCGCCCCGGATCCGGTTGCTCTGGCCACCAGAATTGACCTCAGGGTCAAAGCCTGGGTATTTGTCCCACGAAATCAAGTTCCGGGCACTGAGGCCAAGGGTCAAATTGCTCATGCCCAATGCTTTGGGGATCAGATTATAGGAAACGCCAATCTCGCGGAGTTTGACAAAGGAGCCATCTTTCACCATCTCTTCGCGGATGCGTTCGCCCCCAAAACCACCCAGCAAGCTCACCCAGCCACGGGGCAGTTCGCCGCGCAATTCTTGGGCGGCCAGCGGGCCGATCCCCACGTTGTTGGCCGTCGTCCAGTTGAGGTTGTTAACCTGAAAGCCTTGGACTGCGTCAAATAGTACCCGGAATGACCAACCTTTCCAAGTCACATCCGAAGACAGCGAAGTGGTAAAGCGTGGGTTGGGATCACCCAGCACGCGGTTCACGAGTGCGCCCGTCGGCTGGCCATCAGCCCCCAACGATACCCGTTCATTTTGGGGCAGCCCCGCTTGGAGGGTCACCCCGCCCACCGTCTGGGGACGGTTGGTGAGCAGCAGTGAGCCGTCCGCATTGCGGGCGTAGGCGGTGCCGTAGAACACGCCCAGTGGAAAGCCATTTACAGCACTGCTCATCCGGTTGGCATCGCTGGAAAAGCGGATGACTTCCTGTGGGATGTTCACCCGGTTGCGGTTGCGGCTAAAGATCAAAGTCGCGTTCCAGCTCAAGTCCTTGTTTTTGAGGATATTGGCGCGTAGTGCGAGTTCAATGCCCTTGTTGGTCAGGCTGCCAATGTTGGTGGTCACTGTGGCCCCGCCTTCCGAGGGGGCGATATTGCGCTCCAACAAAAGATCGCGCACTTCCTTGTTATACCAAGTCAGCTCGATCCCAAAGCGGTTATTGACAAAATAGATGTCGGTACCGATCTCGATCTCGCCCTGGCGTTCAGGTTTCACGTTGGGGTTGCCCAGCGCCGTGCTGCGGAAGAGCGACTGGCGGCCCACCAACTGGGCGGCAATGGTGTTGCTGAAACGATCATAGGGCCCGATCCCGGTCAGGTTGCCTGACTCGCCGTAAGCGGCCCGGATTTTAAATGTGCTGATTTTATTGGCAAAAGAGGCATTTTTCCAAAAATCCATTTCGGAAAAGATCAGGTTGGCACTGGCCTTGGGGAAAAACTGCCAGCGGTTATTGGGCCCAAATACCGAAGAGGCATCCACGCGGCCGGCGGCTGTTACAAACAAATAATCTTTGTAATTAAAGGTCTGCTGCAAAAAGTACCCTTGGATGGATCGTTCGCTGCGGTTTTCGGTCGGGGGCACAAAGATGTTGCTGGCTCCATTGAGGGTCTCGATGAATGGAACCATGTCCCGCCCTTGGGCTTGGGTAAAATTGGTGCGGTCATATTGGAACGTGGCCCCCAGTTGGGTGGTCGATTTCAATTTCTCCGAAATATCGGCTTGGTAGGTGATGTTAAAATCATTGTTCAATTGCACTATCTGTGCATTGGCCGTGCCCGCGTAGCCATCGGGGAAAATAGCCGCGTTCACTCCTGGATAGGCCACCCGGGGGAAGAAATTTTGGCCCAGTTGGGAATAGGTGTCAATCCCGAACACGTAGTCGATCCCCAGCCCTTTGATGGGGGCCAAGTTGACTTGAAAATCGCCAATGACCCGGTTGGTCAGGTTGGTTTGTTTCAGGTCGTTGATCACGCTCAGCGGGTTCATGCGCACCGGCTCGACGGGGAGCAGGTTGCCGTTGGCATCGCGCTCGTTGAGATTATATACGTTGTCGGTAATGAACACCGAATTGATCGGGCTGTTGAATACGTTGCCATCGGGCTTTTCGTTGGCAAAACTGCGGGTGAAGTTCAAGCCACTGGAAAACTTCATCCAGTCGTTTATCTTTTGGTCAATGCGCACCCGGCCCGTAAAACGTTCAAAATCAGTATTGCGCACTATTCCTTGGTTTTTGAAGAAAGAGCCGGAGAAAAAGTATTTGGTGTCATCTTTGCCACCCGCGACCGACACGTAATTATCGGTGCCAACGGCAGTTTTGAACACATCGTCCCAATAATTGTAGCGGGTCACGGGGGTTTTGGTGGGGAACAGGCGGTTGAACAACAGGATGCCGGGCAAGCGCTGCTCATTGCCCACTCCGGTGCGGGTCACGGGCGGGCCGAAGCGCTCAGGTACGGTGTTGAGTTCAAATTCCTTGCGCAATTGGTTCACCATCACCGAAGTGGAAACGGTAATCTTGGGCTTGCCCAAGCTGCCGCGTTTGGTAAAAATTTGGATCACCCCATTGTTGGCCCGTGAGCCGTAAATAGCAGCGGCGGCGGCTCCGTTGAGCACCTCGATCCGTTCAATATCGTTGGGGTTGATATCGACCAAGCGGTTCTGGCCGGGCTGAAAATCGCTGTTGCCCCCAATGCCAACCGAGAGGTTGCTCACGTTATTGGTATTGTTGTTGACGATCACCCCGTCAATAATGTAGAGCGGTTCGGAAGAAGAGTTGATGGAACTGACCCCTCGCAAGCGCACCGAAA
Organism: Cytophagales bacterium; assembly: GCA_038209965.1. Classification (GTDB taxonomy): domain Bacteria; phylum Bacteroidota; class Bacteroidia; order Cytophagales; family Thermoflexibacteraceae; genus JALONO01. Next base: position 7,042 of record JBBQXF010000031.1, read on the forward strand.
TCCCGCCCGCAGGATCGCCCGAATTCTGGGTGATCTGCGCCCCCGCGATTTTGCCCTGCAAGGCTGCCGTCAGGCTGGGCGTGCCGGTGGACTGCAACTGCTTGGAGGAAACAGTGTGGAGCGAATTGCCGAGCTGTTTTTTGCTGGTGGCAATGGAAGTGCCCGTTACCACCACTTCGTCTAAGCCGATATAATCTTCTTGGAGTTTTAGATCTTGGATCACCTCGGTTTGGCTGCCCAAGGTCAGCTTCTGCTCGGTGCGGGCATAACCCACAAAGCTGATGGCCAACACATATTCGCCCGGTTTGAGGCTCACCGAGAGCACATACTTGCCCTGCACATCGGTGATGGTGCCACTGGTGGTTCCCTTGATCTGGATGCTGGCCCCAATGAGTGGGTCACCATTTACCGCATCAGTGACCGTACCGGTCAGTTTGTACATCGGCACTTGTGCGTTTGCAACTGGGGCTGTTGCCAAGCAAAACAGCATTGCCACCGGAGTAATCATTTTGAGCCAGCGCGACCGGAGTAGAATTAGTTTCTTCATATAGTCTTAAATTATGCTGGAAAAATACTGCTTTATGGGGACTTGACCATGATCGCGGACATGCGCAAGACCCCCAACGGTGCTTTTTCTAGCTTAACGGTGAATTTTACCGATTTTTTCGGCCAAATTGACCATTTTTCTCGGTTGGTGGTTAAAATTGGGGAGATCGTGGGCTTAGGTACTTGCTGTGCCCTGGGCCATCAATTGTTCATTAGTCTGCCTGTCCGCTTGGTCGCACTTTGGTGCGGAGGCCCCGTTTGGCCTACAAATAAAATTTTTTGAGCTTGATCATGTTTTCCACATCTTCGTGGACCAAGTACTTGACCGATCGGTGGTTGTGGATGCTGTCGCGGATGAACGTGGCCGAAATATCGATCAGCGGGGCTTGCACCACCTGCACGTTGGGGTGTTGGAGCAGCTCACTGGCCTTGGAACCATACCGGGGATAGACCAACAGCCCGTAATAATCCAAAATCTGGGCATGGTTTTTCCACTTGGCAAACCCTTCCAAGTTATCCTCCCCAATGATGAGCCGAAACTGGTGCATCTTGTACCGGTCCTGCATGTACGTGAGCGTATCGATGGTGTAGCTGGGCCGGGGCATCCGAAACTCAATATCGGTCACGTTCAAGTTGGGATTGTCGGCAATGGCCAAGCGCACCATGTTGAGCCGGTCAAACTCGTGCAGTAGGGTATTGTTTTTCTTGAATGGGTTTTGGGGGGATACCACAAACCATACTTGGCTATATTCGGTGCTTTCGGCCACAGTATTGCCAATGATCAAGTGCCCCACGTGGATGGGATTAAATGAGCCAAAGAACAAACCGATTTTCATTGCAGTTGGTAGGCAAAGGCTTCATAGATGGCATCGGCCTTTTGCAATGTCTCGGGCAGGTAGTCGTTGAGCAGCACTATATCAAAGCGACCCTCGTAACCGATTTCGGTGATCGCCTTGGCCAGCCGCTCCGCTTTTTGGGCTTCTGGATCGGTATTTCGGAAATTGAGCCGCTGGGCCAGGGTGTCCAACGAACTTACCTTCACGAAAATGGCCAACGCTTCGGCGCCATATTGCTCTTTGATGTGCAGGCCGCCCTCTACATCCACATCAAAAATGACATGCTTGCCAGCTTGGCGGATGCGCCGCACCTCCGATTTGAGGGTGCCGTAGTAAATGCCGCCATATACTTGCTCAAATTCCAGAAATTCGCCGGCCGCAATTTTTTGCTCGAACTCGGTTAGGGAAAGGTAGTAATAGTCCTTCCCCTCTGTTTCATGGGCTCGGCGCTGGCGGGTAGTGGCCGATACCGAAAAAGCCAGATCAGGGTACTTGGCCAACAGGTGTTTGACAACGGTGGTCTTGCCCGCGCCAGAGGGAGCGGAAAAAATAATGAGTTTTGTCAATAACATGGACAAAGCCTTCAGGGACGGTGGTTAAACTGGGAGAGGGTAGGGTTGGTGGAGGCGCTGTTGGATGGCGAAGAGAAGGTCGGCCGGGGGGGCTATCCGTTGTTTAGCCAAACTTTTACGGATAATATCTTGTACACATTTTTCACTTTCATAAATACTCTGGCAAAACTTGCACTGGTTGATTTGTCTGGCGACAAAAGCCTTTTCGTGTTCGGTGGCTTCGCCGTCCAGGTAGGAGGGAAGCACCCTTTTGAACAATTGGCGGTCGGTTAAATCGGTATTCACATCCATGGTGGCAAGGGTTAACTTGGGTAACAAAAATTAGAGTGAGGTTATTATTTTGCGTACCCCATTTTTTGGGCGTAATGCTGAAGGCTGATTTTGAGGATCGATCGGGCACGGTGCAAACGCGAGCGAACCGTGCCAATGGGGATATCCAAAATTTTAGCCATTTCTTCGTAAGTGAAATCTTCTAAGTCGCAAAGGATGATAACCGTGCGGAAATCAATGGGCAGGGCATTGATGGCATTGGTTACCTCATCACCGATCATATCTTGTACCGATTCTGATCGTAGGTCAACCGTATAGTCCTCGTCCACATCGTCCGAGTTGTACACTTGTTCAACCTCTTGATAATCAACGGTCGCTGGTTGTTTCTGCCGTCGCCGAAACTCGTTGATGAAACTGTTTTTCAATATTTTAAACAGCCATGCTTTGGCATTAGTTCCCCGCTCAAATGAATTTATGAAACGGAAAGCCTTCATGTAGGTGTCCTGCACCAAGTCTTTGGCCTCGTCTTCGTCCAAGGTCAGTTTGTAGGCGAAATTATACGCCGAGTCCAAATAAGGCACAAATTCCTTATTGAACGTTTCGTTTTTCTGTGCCTCGGTATATTTTTCGCTTTCGGCCATTGCCATTGGTTGGGTTGAAGTAGTGGAGCCCCACTAAGACAAGTGTCAAAACAACACTTTATTATTAAGGCAAAATTATAATAAGATTGAGATCATTTTCAGGACGGGCCAGATTTATTTTTCAACCCCTTTTTGCCGGTACCAATTGGCGTGGTGCGGATCGGCTTCATATTGTTGGCCGAGCAGCGGCATTTGGCGGAACAAGTGTTTGGCAAAGTTGGCTTCGTCCACAATCACCTGGGGAGGATCTTGACCAAAGTTGTGATAAATGTCCACTACCACGGTGTAGTAGTCCAAATGGCTGAAATGACGCTGGGCCAGTTGCCAATCATAATAGGGAGTGGCCAACGTGTTTTGAAAATAGTATCGGTTGTTATCGCCCAAGACCAAAACCTTTTTGCCCAGCAGTTCCGGGTGGCCAATCTTGGCGTTCAATTTGGCAAAATCAAAGTGCCTTGATTGCTGGGGCAGGTATAGGCTGGCAAACGAAACTCCGATGGTGAGCGTGAGGTAGAGGGTAAAAAATAGCTCCGCCACTGGTTTCTTTTTGAGGCCAAGGAAAAAATGGGTGGCAAAAAAGCTGAAGGGAGGGGCAAACAAGACTAAATTCTGGGTGGAAAGTGAATGGCTCAACGGCAGGGCCATCAGCGCACAAACGCTCCAGAGCAGCAGCAGCGTTTGACAACTGACCTGAAAATTGACGAATCCCCGTTCGGTGAAGGTGCGAATGATTGCGATCACCAGCAATAAAAGTGAAGGGCCGATCAACAGGCCGAAGACGGAAAGATCGAGGAGCCGGGTGGGGGCAAACCTAATGAGGGTAAACAGGCAGTTTTGCACGAAGTCATCGAAATGGCCAAACCAAAAGTAGTAACCCGCAAACAGGGAAACCACAAAACCGAAACCATACAAGATCAAGAAAAACTGTCGCAGGCCGATGGTCCGCATATTGGCCGCGCCGAAAATGATAAAAAACAAAAAAGAAATGGTGGCCAAATCGCTCAGGAAGGCCAGCCCGGTGTACACCCCTAAGAGGAAAAGGTTGCTGTCCGAGGGCCTGTCGCGGAGCAAAAACAAGCGATCGGCGGCCAACAGTAGGAACGTAGTGGCCAGTAGAGTAGGAGACAGTGCGGCCAGGTCGAAAGAGGCGCACATGAACGCCGCGTACAAGAACGCGGGCACATAGTTTTTTTCGTTGTAAAGGGTGTATCGCAACAGGATCAGGTTCCACAGGCCCGCTTGAAAAACGATGAGCAAGACCGCCGTTAGTTGAAAAGGGAATACCGATTTGCCAAACAATGCCGCTAGCAGCCAGTAAGCACCAGCGGCCACGGGCGGTGTGCTGTCCCATACACCTACATACATGAACGCCCCCTGCGACAATTTTTCGCCAATGGCCAAATGCCCCACTTCCGGCACGGTGATGGGCACTTCCCACCACCAGAACGCACCCCGGATGGCAAACAGAAACAGGCCCATAAATACAAGCCGAAAGGGGTCATTGATCCGCAGAAACGTGAGCATAACGAAAATTTAGGGCCCATTATAGACCCGCACCAAACTGCTAATTTTCTGCCGGGGCAGGCGGAATGACAATACTGGACAACAGTTGGTTGATTTTGGCAGCTTCTTCCTCAGTATCATCAATGTAAAACTGTAAACCGGGAATGATTCGAACGGTTTGGCGGAGCCGCACCCCGAGGGCCTGCCGGATGTTCTTGGCGTTTTCTTGGATTAGTTCCAACTGTTGCTCCTTGTTCTTGTCGGGCAGAAAGCTCAGATAAGCCTTGGCGATGCCCAAATCAGGGCTGACCCGCACCAGCGTGATCGTGATCAAGTAATTGCCCGTTAATTCACGGGCCTCGCGCTGAAAAATCTCGCTCAATTCCTTTTGGATAAGCTTGGCGACTCTCCTTTGTCTTGTAGTTTCCATGTTGGACAAACCCGCCAAGCGGGGGATTAAGTTCTGGGTAGCCCGCAAAATTAAGGGAGATTTTGGGGAATTGTGGCTTTTTGTGATCAGAAATGCCATTCCGGGACGAAATGGCATTTCTATCGCTGGGTCATTGGGCAAAGTTAGAACTGGGCCCCGCTCTTTTTGCGGAAGCGGATGTTGAGCAGCTCGACCAAGAACGAATAGGCCATTGCAAAATAAACATAACCTTTGGGGAAGTGGAAATGCAAGCCTTCGGCCACCAACAAGATCCCGATCATGATCAGGAACGACAGGGCCAGCATTTTCACCGTAGGGTGGTTTTCTACGTAAGTGGAAATTTGGTTGACAAAAAACACCATCACCCCAATGGAACTAATGACCGCAATGGCCATGATAACAATTTCTTTTACCAAGCCAATGGCAGTCAGAATGGAGTCAAACGAGAATACAATGTCGATAAATACAATCTGAAGCAGCACTATGGCAAAACTCTGGGCAGCCTTGGCCCCGGCATTCTCTTCGCCGCCGGCATGTTCCATTTTGGCGTGGATCTCCGAGGTGCTCTTGGCGATCAAGAACAACCCCCCGATCATCAAGATGATATCCTTGCCGCTGATACCCAATTCCTTGCCTTCAATCTCAACTGGAAGTGTGAACAAAGCCTGATCCAGCCCGATAATCCACTTGATCAACAGCAGTAACAGCAGCCGGACCACCAATGCTGCCGCTAGGCCAAAATACCGGGCGTTGTTTTGTTGGCTGGCCGGCAACCGCGATGCCACAATGGAGATAAATATCACGTTGTCGATGCCCAGCACAATTTCGAGGGCAGTCAATGTAAGCAAGCTGATCAAGCCGGCTGAGGTAAGGATAGGGTCAAACAGATCCATTTGTCAATGAGATAAATTTAGTGGTTTTTTGCAAATACAAACATTGATACGAAAGTATGGGGCTAGGGTTTGGCTTGTCCATACAAGTTTTTAGAAATTGTTAAAACGGGTTAATAGCTGGGCAATTATTTGTAAATCAACGAATTAAGTATTTTTTTACTTTTTTATAACCCATTTAGAACCAATGAGTTATAAAATGAGCGCCTTTTTGTAGTAAAATGGCCCAAACCGCTTGACCAGTTTGGCAGGCAAATGTATAAACGATTGATTGTCAATCCCAAAATTATTTTTTGAAATGCACAAAATTAATATCGCCGTCCCTATGAAAAATACCAAGATTGCCCTGCTGTTGGTTTTTCTGGCCGCTTGTGGCAGTGCTGGCCAGCCCCAACAAGCGACCGAAGGGGATTCCCTCAAAATTCCGGCAATTGCTGCTTCACCTACTGCTCCCGCTGAGGAGACACTGATCGTGCCTTGTGAACGGTTTGGCCCAATCAAGGTGGGGGATAGCCATGAAACCATTGTCCAACGGTTTGGCGAGGACCAAGTGGCGCTGGACACCTTGTTTCTAGAGGGCAGTCCCGAGGGGATGCAGACCGTGATCTGGCAGGATACCCCCAAGGAAATCGTGGTGATCTGGGCCGATCTCAACCCACCCTACCAAAAAATGAGCGCGATCGATGCCCACCACCCCGGATCGCCCTATCGCTATGCCAACGGGATCAGGGTGGGCATGCCGCTGGCCGAGTTGGAGCAGATCAATGGCAAGCCCTTTAAATTTTATGGCTTCGGCTGGGACTATGGCGGCACTTTTGTTGGGTTCGCAGAGGGTCAACTGGCTAAAGAATTGCCCTGTTTCGGCGGGCATTTTGCCCCATTGGACGAAAACAGCGCTTATACCCAGCCCGGCAATGATGCTATCATGGGCGACCGGGAAATCCGATCGGACAACCCGGTTTTCAAAAAAATTGCGGTCAAACTGGCCAGTTTGCGCATGAATTTACCAGTTGAATAGCTGGTCTTTAGGCGAAAATGGCCTGACTATGGGGCTTTTATTGTACTTTTGCCCCCTTATTTACCTTCGATGTTTCCCAAAAAGCAAGCCCGCCCCGCCGAGGGCAAAGATATGATTTTCGGGATCCGGCCCGTCCAAGAAATGTTGGCCTCTGGTCAAGAAATTGAGCGGGTACTGGTCCAAAAGGAACTGGAGAACCCACTAGTGGCCGACATTGTGCGGGCGTGCCGCGAGCGCCACATCCCCGTGGGCCGCGTACCCGAGGAAAAGCTCAACCGCATTACCCGTAAACAACACCAAGGAGTAGTCGGGTTCATTACGGCGGTGCAGTATGCCTCACTGGATAACGTCATCTCCTCCGCCTTCAACGATGGGCGCAACCCCTTCGTGCTGATGCTGGATCGGGTCACGGATGTGCGCAACTTTGGCGCCATCGTCCGCACGGCGGAATGTGCAGGGATAGATGCCATCATCATCCCCGACCGGGGCGCGGCGCGCCTCAGTGGCGATGCGTTCAAGACTTCGGCCGGGGCACTGGGCCACCTGCCGATCTGCCGCGAGCACAACTTGGTCAGTACCGCCCGCTACCTGCGCAACCACGGTTTGCAAATAGTGGGGTGTACCGAAAAATCGTCCCGTACCATCTACGAAGTGGATTTTGACCAGCCCATGCTGATCATCGTTGGGTCGGAGGAAGACGGGATAGCCCCCGAACTGCTGGAACTATGCGATCGCCGGGCCAAAATACCTTTGCAGGGCAAAATCTCCTCCCTCAACGTATCCGTGGCGGCCGCTTTGATCCTTTATGAATCGGTCCGGCAAAGATTGCCCGAAGTGGTTTAACCAGATCGACCACCGGACGGCCTAGGCTCAACTTTTGGGTGGCGGTCCTTTGGTAGTTTTGTCTTCCTTGAGTTTTTTGTCCACCACGTTCTTGTTCAGAAAATCGTTGATGGTATCAATGGTCAAGCTACTGGTAATCTCCCCGAAAGAGTTGATTTTGATTTCAAAGCCTTCTAGTTCAGGGTGTACCTTGGCTTTTTCCTCTTGGGGATCGATGTGCTTTTTGGATTTGGCCATATTGTTTTTTCCTTAAAGATAAACCTAATTTTTGGAAAAGTAAGTGGTTAAGTTGTAATGGATGATTGGCTAAAGCGAATAAAAAGAGCCGCCAGTTGTCATTTGTCACTCAAAAAGGTGCGGAAAAAGATAAAAAAGTGACTGCGGCCCGGATCGTACTGGGTTTCAACGGCAAAAAACATTGCGGCGGCCTTTCCTTCACCAGCTATTACTTTAGCGAAAACCTGTTTCAGGACAAGTCCACTTATTGGGATTACATGTGTAGTTTTCTCCGGGTTTTTGTGGGCATTAGGCTAAAGCCCGGTTTTCGCATTCCATTGCTCGACCGCTGAGTGCTCTTGCGCAAGCACTACTAGTTTGGTGATTTTATCCGTAATTATTGATAATAAAACAGTTAACTATTCTAAATCTTAATGTAGGGTTTTGGTGTAGCGATTTTTTTGCTGATCAAAGCCATCTAACCCATGACTAACCAAAAAGATGAGAAATTGGCTTGGGGGCTGCTTTTGCTCCTGGCCTTAATTTGGGGAACTTCGTTCATTTTGATGAAAAAGGGGTTGACTGTATTTTCGCCCGGGCAAGTGGGCGCCTACCGTATCGTGGTCGCTTTTTTTATTTTCTTGCCCTGGGCCATCCAAAATTTTCGTGAGGTCCCCGCTCACAAATGGAAGTACATCATGGTAGCGGGCATTTTGGGCAATCTGATCCCAGCTTTCTTGTTTACCAATGCCCAAACCCGGATCGAAAGTTCAGTGGCGGGCATTTTGAACACATTAACTCCCATTTTTACTTTTTTGATCAGTATTTTATTTTTTGGCCAACTCGTTAGACGGTGGCAAGTGATTGGGCTGGTGCTGGGCTTCTCGGGTGCGGTAGGGCTCAGCTTTGTGAAAACTGGTGGCGAAATCGGTTCTTTCAATGCTTATGCCCTGTTGATATTGTTGGCCACGGTGTTGTATGGCATCAGCGTCAATACGATCGGCAAATACTTGGGTGGGTTAAAATCACTTACCATCTCGGCCTCGGCCATGCTCATCGCTGGGCCAATGGCCTTAGTCTATCTGTTATCGACCGACTTTGTGCAGCGGGTCCCAGCTTCCCCCCAAAGCTGGGGCGCATTTGGCTACCTTACCCTGCTGGGCGTGTTCAGTACTGCCCTTGGTCTGTTGCTGTTCAATAAATTGGTCAAAATCACTTCGCCGGTGTTTGCCAGTGCCGTCACCTACATCATCCCGGTTTTTGCCCTGTTGTGGGGGTTTATCGATGGCGAAAAACTTACTTTACTTCACTTGTTCGGTATGGTGTTCATCCTTGCGGGCGTGTATGCGGTGAACCGGGGGAAAGGGTAGGGGAGTGGGCATTGCCGATGCGCCGTTTCTTTTGTTTGGGCTTAATGCGCATAAAAAAACCACCCAACAACCATTGTTGGGTGGTTTTTTTGACTATGAATTTGTTATTCTTCCAGCGTAATTTCCAATGCCAACCCACGGAGCTCATGGATCAATACATTGAACGATTCGGGGATATTGGGCTTGGGCATATTTTCACCCTTGACAATACACTCGTACGCTTTGGCCCGGCCCACTACGTCATCCGACTTCACGGTCAGGATTTCTTGTAAAATGTTAGAGGCGCCAAAAGCTTCCAAGGCCCATACCTCCATCTCGCCAAAACGCTGGCCACCAAACTGAGCTTTACCGCCCAATGGTTGCTGGGTAATGAGCGAATAGGGGCCAATCGACCGGGCGTGCATCTTATCGTCCACCAAGTGGCCCAATTTCAAGATGTAGATGATCCCCACGGTAACGCGCTGCTCAAACTTCTCGCCAGTCAAGCCGTCATAAAGTTCGGTGCGGCCCCATTCGGGCAACTTGGCCAATGCCAGTTCCTTGGCTACTTCTTCTTCAGTCGCCCCGTCAAAAATTGGAGTGGCGTACTTGCGGTGCAATTTTTCCCCAGCCCAGCCCAAAACGGTTTCATAGATCTGGCCCAAGTTCATCCGCGAGGGCACACCCAACGGGTTTAGCACAATGTCAACTGGCTTGCCATCGGCCAAGAAAGGCATGTCCTCATCGCGCACAATCCGGGCCACTACGCCCTTGTTGCCGTGACGGCCGGCCATTTTATCGCCTACTTTCAACTTGCGCTTCTTGGCAATGTACACTTTGGCCAACTGAACTATGCCCGTGGGCAGTTCGTCACCCACTTCCAAGGTAAACCGCTCGCGTTTGAACTTACCGGTCAACTCGTTGCGTTTTACATTGTAGTTTTTGACCAACTTCTGGATCAAACTGTTGATGTGGTCGTCGTCGGTCCAGTTATCGAGGTTAATGTCCGAAATCAGGTTTACTTCTTCGGGCACGTTATAGTTGCTCTCGTCGCGATAAGAGTTTTTGGCGGGGAACAGGTTGTTCTCAATCACCTTGTAGGCGAACTTAACCCCTTTGCCAATGATCTCATCACCAAACTTGTGGTTGATGCCCCGGCTGTTTTTGGCTTCCAGCAAGGTGGTCATCCGGCCGATCATGGCCTCGCGCAAGCGCGCCAACGCCCTGCCGTAGCGGGCCTTGAGTTGTTCAACTTCCCGTTTCATCCGGACGCGGAGTTCCTTGTCCTTTTTGGGGCGGGAAAACAACTTGGTCTCGATCACGACCCCACGCAGAGAGGGAGGTGCCTTCATAGATGCGTCTTTCACATCGCCGGCCTTGTCACCAAAGATGGCCCGCAGCAGTTTCTCCTCGGGAGTAGGGTCAGTTTCGCCCTTGGGGGTGATTTTGCCAATTAGAATGTCGCCTTCCTTCACGTCGGCACCCACCCGGATAATTCCGTTTTCGTCAAGGTTGCGGACGGCATCCTCGCTAACGTTGGGAATTTCTGATGTCAGTTCTTCTTCGCCGCGCTTGGTGTCGCGCACTTCAAGTTCAAATTCTTCAATGTGGATAGAGGTGAAAATATCCTCCCGCACCACTTTCTCCGAGATAACGATCGCATCTTCAAAGTTATAGCCTTGCCAAGGCATGAAAGCAACTTTCATGTTCCGGCCCAGGGCCAGTTCGCCGCCCTGAGTAGCATAGCCCTCGCACAGCACATCACCGAGTTCTACCCGTTGGCCCCGGCCGACCATTGGCTTGAGGTTGATGCAGGTATCTTGGTTGGTGCGGCGGAACTTGGTCAGTTTGTAGGTGCTGTATTCACCATTGAAACTGATTAATTTTTGATCATCGGTCAAGTCATACTTGATAGTGATCTCATTGGCATCGACGTAGTGGACTTCTCCCTCGCCCTCGGCCAAAATGAGCGCCCGGGAATCGATGGCCAAGCGGCCTTCCAATCCAGTGCCGACAATGGGGGCTTGGGGGCGCAACAGCGGCACCGCTTGGCGCTGCATGTTGGAACCCATGAGGGCCCGGTTGGCGTCATCATGCTCCAAAAAGGGAATCAACGAAGCCGCCACCGAAACGATCTGGTTCGGGGCCACATCCATAAACGACACTTCGGCCGGAGTTACCAGCGGGAAGTCCCCTTCAAAACGGGCCTTTACCTTGTCCACCAAGAAATTGCCCTCGACGCTGATCCTGGCACTGGCTTGGGCGATGTTGAAAGTGTCTTCTTCTTCAGCAGTCAAATAGACAATCTCGTTATTGTTCAAATTCACCTTGGCATCGGCCACTTTGCGGTAGGGGGTCTCGATGAAGCCCATGCCGTTCACTTTGGCGTGAACACAAAGGGAGGAGATCAAACCAATGTTGGGGCCTTCTGGGGTCTCAATAGTGCACAACCGGCCATAGTGGGTGTAATGGACGTCGCGTACCTCAAAACCAGCCCGTTCGCGGCTCAAGCCACCCGGCCCAAGCGCAGACATACGACGCTTGTGGGTCACCTCGGCCAAGGGGTTGGTTTGATCCATGAACTGTGACAACTGGTTGGTGCCAAAGAATGAGTTGATCACCGAGGACAGCGTCCGGGCATTGATCAAATCAACGGGCTTGAAGTCTTCATTATCGCGCACGTTCATGCGTTCTTTGATGGTACGGGCCATCCGGGCCAAGCCCACGCCAAATTGGCTGTAGAGTTGTTCGCCCACGGTGCGCACCCGACGGTTGCTCAAGTGGTCAATATCATCTACCACCGCTCGGGAGTTGATGAGCGTGATCAAGAACTTGATGATTTCAATGATGTCGCCCTTGGTCAATACCCGGGTTTCCATCGAGGTGGTAGTGCCCAGCTTGCGGTTGATCCGATAGCGGCCCACTTCACCCAGGTCATAGCGTTTGTCACTAAAGAAAAGGCTTTGGATGATCTCACGGGCAGTTTGCTCATCGGGGGCCTCAGTGTTGCGCAATTGGCGGTAGATCTGTTCTACTGCTTCCTTCTCCGAGTTGGAGTTGTCCTTCTGGAGGGTATTATAAACAATGGCGTAATCTAAAATATTGATGTCCTCCCGGTGCATGATCACCGATTTGGAACCAGAGGACAGGATCGTAGCGATGTCACCTTCTTCCAGTACGTGATCGCGCTCCAGCAGTACTTCGTTGCGGTCGATGGAAACTACCTCACCGGTATCCTCGTCAACAAAGTCCTCGGTCCAAGTGCGCAGCACCCGGGCGGCCAACTTGCGGCCCACAATGTTTTTGAGGGTATTGGGAGTGGCGGCCACTTCTTCGGACAGCTCGAAAATGTCGAGAATGTCCTTGTCCGAGCCGTAACCAATGGCCCGCAGCAGCGTGGTAACGGGGAATTTCTTCTTGCGGTCGATGTAAGCGTACATGACGTTGTTTACATCGGTCGCAAATTCAATCCAGGAACCCTTGAACGGGATGATCCGCGCCGAGTAGAGCTTGGTCCCGTTGGTGTGCTTGCTTTGGGCAAAAAACACGCCAGGGGAGCGGTGGAGTTGCGATACAATGACGCGCTCGGCCCCGTTGATCACAAATGAGCCGCGCTCGGCCATGTAGGGGATGTTGCCCAAGAACACTTCTTGCTCAATGGTTTGAAACTCCTCGTTGTCATCGTCATTGCAAGAAAGCCGGAGTTTGGCCTTGAGGGGCACGGAATAGGTGAGGCCCCGATCAATACACTCGTCAACCGAGTATTTGGGCGGGTCGATCATATAGTCCACAAAATCCAGCACGAAGTTCTCGCGCGAATCGCTGATTGGGAAATTTTCTTTGAAAACCTTGAACAAGCCCTCACGTTGGCGCTTTTCCGCTGGAGTTTCCAATTGGAAAAAATCTTGGAAAGACTGCACCTGTAGATCAAGAAAGTCAGGGTACTCTAAGTGGAGAACAGCGGAAGAAAAGTTCATTCTTCCATCAACGAATTTTGCCAAGTTTTCGACAATTTATTGTGTAACGAATCGTATGAGAATACCTTTTAACTGGCAAATATAGCTTTATCAGTTGATTAGAACAAGCTTGTTCCGCAATATTTGCAAAGAAAAACCTTCATGGGAGAAAAATCCCATGAAGGTAGTGGTTGGTAACTAAAACGAGGCTAGTTCAAGAACTCATCAAAAGTGATTTGCAAGTAATACAAAGCACCGACGGAAGGGTTGCCCCAGGCTTGGCGGTAGCTTTGGCCCAGCACGTTGCTGCCCCCCAATTTGATAATGGACTTGATGGAAGGCACTTTGAGGCTGATCTGTGCATCCAGCGTGCTGAACGCGGGCATGATGCTCTGGCCCGCAGTCGAGATGTTGGGACCCACGAACGATGACTGCCACAAAAACGACTCCTGCCAACGGTAGCTCAGGCCAAAGCTCAGGTTTTTCACCAAGTTGCGGTTGGCCAAGGTCAGGTTGTAGCGGTACTTGGGGGTGTTGAACTCAGGTTGGAAGCCTGTCAGGTCGGCTTCGTTGATGAGGGCATTATAGGCCACGTTGCCGCCCAAGGTGAAGCCCCGGGGCAGGGCATAATCGAGGCCCAAGGCCCAGCCTTGCGACCGCAGGGTCTCGGAACGGTTGGCGGGGAATGAAAACACATCCAATGCGCCGGCTGCGTTGGGCCGTACTACGTTCTGGGTGCCAATAAAGTTGGTGAAATTATTGAAATAATAGTAGGCATCGATGGACAACTTATTGCTGATCAAGCTTTTGTAACCCACTTCATAGGTCAGCACTACTTCCGGGTCAAAATCCACGAACTGGTACCGCCGCCAAGCGGCTGGGTTGGTGGGGTTACCGATCACGCTGGTAGCATCAAACACAGTGCTTTGGCCATTTTGAATAAGGTTGTAGCGTTCGCGGAGCAGTGGCAGGCCACCAATGAGGCGGGCTTGGGGCGTGAGCAGATCGATGTACTGGTTCTGGGTGGTCGGGATGCGGAAGCCGCGCTGGAAGGAAGCCCGGAAATTGTGGGTTTTGGCCACTGTGAGCACGGCCGAGGCACGGGGGTTTACTTGGCCCTTGAAATTGGCATTTTTATCGTAACGCACCGAGCCGGTCAACTTCAACCGTTCAAACAACAGCTTGCCCGCTTGCACATACCCGCCGTATTCGTTGATGTTGAATTCTTCACCGTCACTGTCACGGGCGAAAAGCGTGCCCTCGGAGTTGAGGGCATACTGGCGCACATTGCCGCCTACGATGATTTCTACCGTAGTGGGATCGATGAGGCTGCTGAAATTGTACATAAATTCCCCATGCCAGAGGTTGGTCTTGTCAGTGAACTTGGCCCCCACGCCTTGGGCATTGCCGGGAATGGCCCGGTTTTGCACGGCGTTTTTGGCGGTTTCAAATCCGGCACTGCCGGGCAACAAGCGGCCAGTTTCAGCCAAGGTCCGGGCCTGGTTGTGTAGGGCGTTCCATTGGGCCTGGGCGGCCGCTTGGGCTGCTCCAATGGCCGTGGCTGGGTTGGCGCCGCTTCCCAGTGCCCCCGCGAAGGTGGTGGCGTAGGTGGTAAGGGCTCCTTGGGCAAAAGTCCCAAAATATTGGGGGAACCATTGGGTGCTGGGCTTCCAAGCTTCGTTGATCCCTTGGCCCAAAATACCGGCGGCGTAAGATTCGCCCGACCGCTCTTGGGTGGTGTAGGCCCGCACGTAGAAGTTGCTGCCCCGTACTTCGGCCTTGAACTGGCTCAATGAGAAGTTGCGCAGCGAGTAGCGGTCGGCCCCGGTATAGACCGAAGTGCCCGTACCGTAGTTGCCTTGGAAAATGGCCTCTATCTTGTCATTGATCCGGTAGTGGATGGCGGCATTTAGTTTCAAGCTCTTGGTGGTGTAGTCGGCCAAGTCGCGCTCTTCGTAGCCAGTGCGGGTAATGAACGAATTGTTGGCCCCGGGGATGATTTGGTTGAACACCTGCTGGGGTGTTTGCCCGGTCAATTGCAAAAGTGAGGCTCCCCCAATGCCGGGCAGGCCCTGTGGATAGCGGAAGGTGGCAATTGCGCCCAAAATCGGGGAAGTGCCACCTGCTCCGGTGCCTGGCTGGCCATTGCCAAACAAGCTTTGGTACATGTTGATCGTGGTCTCGTCGCCATACGTGTTTACGCCGTTGTAGGCCGGGTTGTTGGTCCGGCTGCCAGTTTCGGCGTTGAAGCCATTGCGGAGGCTTTGGTCACGGGTGTCGGTGGCTTGCCAGTCGTTGGCCCGCAAGTAACTAGCATTCAATTTAAAGGCAAACTTGTTGTTAAAGGCTTTGGCGTAGCGGAAAGAGGCATCCACCATCCCGGTGGCCCCGAGGGCATCGTTGCTGCCGGCTTTCTTGCGGCCAGATTCGTTCATCAGGCCCGTTTTGACCGATGCGCTCAGTCCTTGATACAGGAAAGGACTTTTGCTGGTCATTAATAGAATGCCATTGATAGCGTTGGGACCGTACAGGGCTGAGGCAGCACCCGGCAGCAGTTCCAAGCCCTCCAAATCCAATTCACTGATTCCCACGATATTGCCCACTGCGAAGTTGAGGCCGGGCGCTTGGTTGTCCATCCCGTCGATCATCTGGACTACGCGTACGTTGCCATTGGCCCCAAACCCACGGGTGTTGACCGATTGGAAAGTAAGGCTCTGGGTGCTCATGTCCACCCCTTTGAGGTTTTTAAGGGCATCGTAGAAGTTGGCCGCGGGCGTTTCGCGGATTTGCAGGATGTCCATCCGTTCAACGGATACGGGTGATTTGAGCACGCTCTCCTCTACCCGTGAAGCAGAAACCACCACTTCTTGACCCAAAATGGACTGGGGGGCCAATTCTAAAACGAGCGTGGCATTGTCAGTGGTCACTTCCACTTCTTTGCTCTGGTAGCCCACAATGGAGATTTGCAGCGTGAATGGCGGCGGGGAACTTACCTTGAAAGTAAATTTGCCGTTCACATCGGACACCGTGCCCACCACTTTGTCTTTTACTTTGATATTTACCCCCACCAATGTTTCTTTGGTCTCAGCATCGGCCACTGTGCCTGATACTGTGGTTTGGGCCCAGAGCGCGCCAGTCGCGACCAGCGAGAATACAAAAAACAAAATTGTGCTTTTTGTAATAAACTTGTAAAGTTTTTTCATTTTCTTTAAATGATAGTTAAATTATTTACGATATTTGTTTTTACAACTGGGTTTTTAAAAATGGATGATTTTTAGGATGCATCTCACTCAAACAAAAGAAATGAATTTGAAAGAGATTAGCAAAAAGTTTTTCTGATCACCATTGCCAGGCGACTTTTTTCATGCGGATTTCTGGGCCAAAGATCGGGCAAACCGGCCTGATCCAAGTTGTTTACCAAAACTTAACGGCTGGCCCTTGTTGAAATTGCCGGCCTTTCCCTACATTTGCCCAGATGTACCAACCTCACACGCCTATTTATTGCTGCCACCACGTGCTCAGGGGCCTTTTGTTCGGACTGTTTGCGCTGGGCCTTAGCGCTTGTGCCGATCGTGGATCGACCGAGCAGGCCCAGCCCGTCTATTTTGACCTCGCGGGCCTGATCGGCCAGCAAGTGGCCCAGCTTGGGCAACTGCCCGCCAAAGCCACTAAGTCCACGCAAATGAACGGCAAGATTGATCGCCGTACCGGATTGATGGTCAACTGGGAACAGGAGTTGGCCTTATTTGCCAAGGCCGACCTCAACAAACCCGTATTGCGCGAGGCGTATACGATCCAAAAAACGGCGACCGGCATTACCTACACAGCCAAAGAAAGCGGGCTGGTGGTTGAGTACCTACGCATTTCCGGCTTGGGGGCAGTGCCAGACTCGGTGGCCATCCGCTACCATGAAAAAAACACTCTGTACCTCACCCAACGGGAAATGTATTTGACTTTTGCCAATGAACAATTGCGCTCTTATCGCATCAAAGGGTATCAGCAGATGGTCTTGAGCGATACTGTACATTATGCAGTAGAAGGGCAAGTGGAACAATAAACGATTGGTTATCCAATCGCTGTTTTAGGTTTTTTAGGCCAATATAACCCCAAAACTAATTTGCTATGTCGTCTGCCAATAAAAATTTGAGCTTGTTCAGCAACCGCAACTTGGGCGAAGTGGCTGATAAAAAATTTGCCATTGTCGTGGCCGAGTGGAATGAAGAGATTACCGAACGGCTCTACAACGGGGCGTACAGTACCTTGTTGAACGAAGGGGCCAAAGACGAGAACATTATTCGCAAGAGCGTCCCGGGCAGCTTTGAGTTAAGCTTGGGTGCCCAGTATATGGCCCAGTGGAAAGAGATTGACGCGGTCATTTGCCTAGGGTGTGTGGTGCGCGGCGACACCCCCCACTTTGAGTTCATTTGTCAGGCCGCTGCGCAGGGCATCACCGAAGTGGGGCTCAAGTACAACAAGCCCATCGTGTTTGGGGTCATTACTGTCAACACAATGGAGCAGGCCCAAGAGCGGGCCGGGGGCATCCACGGCAACAAAGGGGACGAAGCCGCCATTACGGCGATTAAAATGTTGAATTTCTAATTTTTTGATTGCTTTTGATTTTCAATTTTCTGGCTATTGACATGTGGGAAAAGGTTGCTGAATTCTCCCTTCGCTTTCGGTTGTGGATCATTGTTGCACTGGTGGTCATCACGGCTTTCATGGGTTGGCAAGCCCAGAAGGCGGAAATGTCCTATGATTTTTCCAAGGCCGTGCCGCCCACCGACCCCGAAATGGTCTATTATCAGCAGTTTCTCAAGACCTACGGCGAGGATGGCAACCTGTTTGTGATTGGCCTGAAAGACAGCGCGGTTTACCGTTACAAGACTTTTAAAAAGTTTAGCGATCTGGCCCAATCCATTGCCAAGGTAGCAGGGGTGAACGAAGTGCTCTCCATTCCCACGCTGCGCTACATCGAGAAACAGGCGGCCACGAAGCGTTTTGTGTTCACCCCACTTTTTCAGCAATTTCCGCAAAGCCAGGCCCAACTCGATAGTTTATTGGGGGAAATGCGCACCATCAAGTTTTACGAAAACCAAATCATCAACCCCCAAAACGGGGCGACGATGATCGTGGTGGCCATCAACAAAGAGGTGGTGAGAACCCCGGCCCGGGCCAAGCTGGTGTTCGACATCATGGAAATGGGCGAGGCGTTCAGCCAGGCTACGGGGATCGAGCTCCACTACTCGGGCGTGCCCTACGTGCGCACCGTCGTGGCCAAAAATGTGCGCCAAGAATTGAGTATGTTTTTGGCATTGTCGCTGGCCGTGACGGTAGCGGTGATGTACCTCTTTTTTCGGGCTTTGGCCCCAGTGCTGGCCTCGGTGTGCCTCATCGCCATGGTCGTCGTGTGGACGATGGGCACTATTGGCCTCTTGGGCTTCAAGATTACGATCCTGACCGGACTACTGCCCCCCATTTTGGTCGTGATCGGCATCCCCAATTGCATCTATCTGATTACCAAATATCACCAAGAGTTTTTGCATTCTGGGGATCGTTTTAATGCGTTGAAAGTAGTGATCCGAAAAATCGGGGCCGTCACCCTTATCACCAATGCCACTACTGCCATTGGTTTTGCCGTTTTGCTGTTTGTCGATGTGTCCGTTTTGAAAGAATTTGGGCTGGTGGCGGGCATCAACATTGTCAATACGTTTGTTATCACGTTGCTCCTTCTGCCCGCCGTTTTTTCTTTTTTGCCCGATCCCTCAGCCCGCCACACCCGCCACCTCGATCGCCAACGGATGCGGGGCATCTTGTTGCGACTGGTACGAATCACTTCCAACCATCGAATGGCCGTTTATGGCACAGCGCTCACGCTGGTAGTGGTGTCAGTGGTGGGCCTTTTGCGGATCAAGTCGGTGTCCTACATGGTGGACGATTTGCCACAGGACAGTCCCGTAATTCGCGACCTACAATTTTTTGAGGCCAATTTCAAGGGGGTGATGCCCTTGGAAATAGTGGTGGACACGGGCAAGAAGCGGGTGCTGCGCGACCTGAAACGCCTCCGCAAGATTGATGAACTGGAAAACTATCTGCGGGGACTGGCGCACGTTTCCCCGCCCATCTCGGCCGTGAGCTTTCTCAAGGCCGCCAACCAGGCCCTGGGCACTGTGCGGATTGCGGAGACCTACTCCCTGCCCTCCCAGTCGGGCGAACTGCTCGCCATTGAGCGGTATACCCGGGATCAGCAGGGCAATGCCGACCTCATGAACAGTTTTGTGGACAGCACCGGGCAACAGTTGCGCATTACCATGAAAGTAGCGGATCTGGGCTCGATTGAGATGGATAAATTGGTCAAACAGCAAATCATTCCCCAAACCGAGGAAATTTTGGCGGGTACAGGCATGACGGCCCACATCACCGGTTCTACGCTGCTGTTCATCAAGGGCAACGGTTTTTTGATCCGAAACATGCAGCAGAGTTTGGCCTTGGCCATTGTGCTGATCGGGGCCATTATTGGGGTGCTGTTCCGCAATGTGCGCATTATGCTGATTACTATCGCTTCCAATTTGCTCCCCATCCTGATGACGGCCGGGATGATGGGTTTTCTGGGCATCCCCCTCAAGCCCAGTACTGCGCTCATTTTCAGCATTGTATTTGGGATTGCCGTGGACGATGCCATTCACTTTTTGGCCCGCTATCGCCAAGAACTGAAGCACCACAACTTCAATGTGGAAGTGGCCGTGCGCACCAGCATCATGGAAACTGGCATCAGTATGATCTATACTTCGGTCGTCTTGTTTGCCGGTTTTATCATCTTTATTGGCTCGGAATTTGGCGGCACTGTTGCCTTGGGTGCGCTCACATCAGCTACTTTATTGGTGGCGATGGTGACCAACTTAGTGCTGTTGCCCAGCCTGTTGCACACGTTCAGCAAGGGCCGGGCCGACACTGCCACCGAGGATGATGTGATCGAAGAGGATTCGGAAGAGGTAAAACCAGCGCCAGATAAGCGGATAGTGAGCAAATAAACCCACTTTATTGTTATCACCGTTCGCCTGTCCATTGATTGAGTACCTTTTATGGCCCAACTTGGGCTGGTTGATTGACTTTGTGAAGGGAAGGCGTGCAGTCCAAATCAGTGCTCTCGGAAATCTAATCTCGGCAAGCACGAAGTGAAAGTTGAACAGTCATTGTTCCCCATTTTCGTGCACAAATTGACAGTCACAAAATCACTTTGATCGGTCATTGCATCGCTCTTGAATTTGGTCAATAGTCAACTGGTGTCCCCGCCTGCCCAACCTCACTGTTGATCGGCTAAGAGAGAAATCACACCTCTTTTTTCGTGAAAGGCCCAGACTTGGGTTGGACTTTTGCGAGTAGAAATTGGCCCTTTTGCGGCACTTTTTCAAGTGGTATTTCTACGGGTTTAAACACTGCCCAAATAGAAGTTTGCCATGCTGTTGATTTTCTGCTAAAGTTTTGCCGCTGTCACTCGCAACTATTTTTTGCAACAACACGCTAATTTTTCACCTAAAAATGAGACCTACTGTTCATGCTGCTTTTTATGCTGCCTTTTACCGATTTCTTGCATCATTTCTTTCATGTAAGCTTGATGATGGACGATTGTTGGCATAACAACTTCTCGCTGGCTGTCATCTTTCAGAGACTGGTCGGCAGTTTGCTTCGAAATACAAGCAAAAGGTAAGCTCACTGCTGCGATACTGATCGGAGCAATATTTGGGTTTTTCAGGATTTTATTTAATAATTTTGAAGGCGACCAAGAATGGTTTCCAAAGAATTTTTTAGTTTATCAATAGCACCAGATACGGCTAGCTCCACGGTATTGGCTTGGCATGAAACGGCTATCGGCTGCCGGCCTTCAAGCCTAGCTTCCAGCAAACATCGGACATCATTTAATCCTTCTTTTTTCCCACTTTCATCGGATAGATGAACTTCTATCCTCGTAATATGGGATTCAACTCTTCTTAGCTCTTCAGTTATTAGGGAGGTAAAATAAAGCGCCTGCTTTTCGTCTCCATTTATCGTTTTGTCAGTGTTAAATTGTATTTTCATTGTTTTGTGGTGTTAATGTATTTAGATTGATTTTTAAGATTTTTAAATAACTAGGGCTAAAAAATGGAGCGAACAGTATTTGTTCACTTTATTTTTTAGCTAACCAAAGCATAATAGTAATCGACGACCAATTCGTTTTTTACATGCCAAATTCCGAGTGTGTTCCAAGCAATGCGTCCAGCCTCTTCTTTTTGATACCAAGAACTCACCGTTCCAGAGAGGGTTACGGTTGTTCCAGAAACTTTTACCTCAATGTCGCTATCATTGACTGACCAGCTTCTTGCAATTGCATTTTCAACATTTTCCTGTTCAATCATATCGTGTGATTCTGATTTGATGTTAATGTTGTTAGTTACCCCTCTAACACTAGAAAGATAATTCACTGCACTTTTGGCTGCGTCTTTTTGATAGTTCCATGGAAGTTCGCCTTCCAACGTCACCCAGCCATCTTCGATTTTTACGGTTACCTTGTCTTTGGGTACCGACCAGTTTGATTTCAAAGCATTTAAAACTTCGTTGGCAATTTCTACGTCGGTCTTTATCCATGAACTTGGTAATTCCACTTCAATTTTTTCAACCAATGCTCTAACGCCAATTACTTTTTTAGCTGCATTTTCGGCTTCCAATTTTTTGGCATAGCTGTCCACAACTCCTGTAAGAGAAACGACCCCATCTTTGGCGGTAACCCCAATTTCGGCTGCATTCAATAACGGTTCCCATTTAATCGCATTTTGAACGTCGGTTTGTAATTCTGAGTTATTTTTCATCCTAAAAAAAGTTTAAGTAGCCACTGTATTGTTACGACAATACAAAGGAACAGCCATCATAGAAATTATGTGTTACATCAAGATGAAAAGGTGTTTCATTATTCACACATTTATTTTGTGGAATAGACGAAATTAGCTCAGAAAAAAGTACGGTATTTTTATAGGTGCTTTTGGTTGGGCAAAATACCTCTTACATTTTTTGTGAAGGAATGGCATTTATCGATCAATTCAACACCTTGTCGGTTCGTATTGGCACTGTCGTTAGCACAGCTTTCAACGGAGGGCTAGGGCCGCACCCACGTCATAGGCGCGGCCCTAGCCCCATTCAAGATCTAAAACCCAAAGTAGTTTTTGGCATTGTGGTAGCAGATATCGCGCACCAGTTGGCCCAAGTGGGCCATTTCGCGGGGCAGTTCCCCTCGCTCAACCTCACTGCCGATCAAATTGCACAGGATTCGGCGAAAGTACTCGTGGCGGGGATAGGACAGAAAACTCCGCGAATCGGTGAGCATCCCGACAAAGCAGCTCAACAGGCCCATATTTGACAGGGCATTGATCTGTTTTTCCATCCCGTCTTTTTGATCCAAAAACCACCAGCCCGAGCCAAATTGCATTTTTCCACGCACCGATCCGTCGTTAAAATTGCCCACCATGGTGGCAAAGAGCTCGTTGTCGCGCGGGTTGAGGTTGTAAAGGATGGTGCGGGCGAGCTGATCCCCGGTGTCCAGTTTGTCCAAGTACCGGGACAGGGGCCGCGCCATCTCGAAATCACCGACCGAATCCACCCCGCAGTCAGGCCCCAAGCGGCGGAGCAGGCGGGTGTTGTTGTTGCGGAGCGCGCCCAAGTGGAACTGCTGGGTCCAGCCCCGTGCATGATAGGCTTGGCCCAAGTGCAGCAGGACGGCCGATTTGAATTTCCCGATCTCCCCAGAGGTCAGGGGTTCTTCGCCCAGCAAAGCTTTTTTGAAAATTGCTTTAACTTCTTTGGTTTTAAAATCTTCCGCGTACATGGTTTCCAACCCATGATCGGCCAGTCGGCAGCCCACGCGGGCAAAATCGGCCATGCGAGTGTCCAAAGCTTCGAGTAAGTGCTTGAACTTGGTGATTTCCAAGCCGGCCGCCTCGCCCAATTTGCGCAAATAAGCCCGCCAAACGATTGGCTGCTCAATGGCCAAGGCTTTGTCGGGCCGAAAAGTGGGCAAGATTTTGGGGCCGAAGGCAGGGCCTTGTTGGAGCTGCCGGTGCCAAATGAGCGAGTCGGCGGGGTCGTCGGTGGTGCACACCACTTCCACGTTCATTTGCCCGAGCAGCCCCCGGGCACTGCAACCGGGCTGTTGCAATTGCCGGGTGCAGTTTTCGTAAATTGAGCGGGCCGAGCCGGGGTTGAGCAGTTGGTGGATACCAAACGGGCGGCGCAGTTCCATGTGCGTCCAGTGGTAGAGCGGGTTGCGCATGGTATGGGGCACCACTTCGGCCCATTTTTCAAACTTTTCGTAGTCGTCAGCCTCGCCAGTGATGTATTTTTCGGCAATTCCGTAGGTGCGCATGGCCCGCCATTTATAGTGGTCGCCATCGATCCAGATTTTGGTCAGGTTCTCAAATTGGCGATCTTGCGCAATGTCCTGGGGCGAAAGGTGGCAATGATAGTCGATAATGGGCAACGAGGCGGCGTGTTCATGGTATAATATCTTGGCAGCGTGGCTTTGCAGGATAAAATCATCGCTCAGAAAGTCTTGCATAGTCCTATGACGGTTAAGTTGGCCAAATTAATCAGGAACGGCCGTAGGTGCAATATAATGGAGATTTATTTTTTTCTTTGCCCCATTGATGAGTTTTGATCCCGATCACATGAAACAGTTGGTGGCCATTGTCGGGCCAACGGCGGTGGGCAAAACCGCCCTTGCCATACGGTTAGCGGGGGCACTCGCCACTGAGGTTATTTCGGCCGATTCCCGGCAGTTTTTTCGGGAAATGAGCATCGGCACAGCCAAGCCCTCGCCCCAAGAACTGGCCCTCGTGCCCCACCATTTTATTGGCTCCCATTCGGTCACCGTTCCCTACAATGCTGGGCAATTTGAGCGCGAAGCCTCGCAATGTTTGGCCCATTTGTTTGCCGAGAAGGCCCAAGTGGTGCTGGTTGGCGGTTCGGGCCTGTACGTCTCGGCCCTGTGTGAGGGCATCGATGACATGCCCGCCATCCCGGCGGACGTCCGCCAACAGCTCAATCAACGGCTGGCCGCCGAGGGATTGGCCGTGTTGCAGGCCGAACTGGCTGCGTTGGATCCCGTTTACTATGCCAGCGTGGATCGGGCCAACCCTGCGCGGATCGTCCGGGCGTTGGAGGTGATTGCGGCCACCGGGCGGCCCTATTCTGCCTTCCGCCAAAAAGCCAATGCGCAGCGGCCCTACCGGATCCAAAAAATTGGTTTGGACTTGCCCCGGCCGTTGCTCTACGCCCGGATCGAGGCCCGGGTGGAAGCCATGATGGCGGCTGGACTGCTGGCCGAAGTGCAGTCGCTCTGGGACTTTCGCCACCTGAATGCGCTGCAAACAGTGGGCTATGCTGAACTTTTTGACCATTTAGCGGGTAATATCTCACTTGATGCCGCCGTGGCACTCATCAAACAGCACACCCGCAACTACGCCAAACGCCAGTTGACTTGGTTTCGCAAGGATCCGGCCACCCAATGGTTTCACCCCGAAGATTGGGCTGGCATTTACCGGGCCGTAGAACAGATAGAATAAGCTTGCTCCGCAAATCGGGAGGCTCAACTTTCTACTTTCTTTAAAAATAAAAACTAGTTATTGGCATTGTTTTCAATTGCGCTTGTATTGGTTGAAAATCAATAAATTACCGGTTCCTGCAACGTATTGGATGGAGAAACAACAGCACTTTTGATCAATAACCTCCTCATTTACAGGGTAACGAGTAGAAAATAAAGTTGTCAAGGTGATTATCGGTAAAAAGCAATATCCACTATGTTAATTATGAAAACATAAAACCTCGCTATTAAAACGCTGCCATTTGCCATTTATCAGACCGGGAGCGTAACCCGGAAAGTAGTGCCCACGTCGATTTTGGATTCCAATACCACAATTTTCCCTTTGTGATAAGTTTCCACGATCCGTTTGACCAAGGTAAGGCCCAAGCCCCACCCCCGCTTTTTGGTGGTAAAACCCGGCTTGAATACTTGTTTGAACATTCTTGGCGGTATTCCTTTGCCTGAATCTTTGACATCCAGTTGGACGTTTTTTTCGTCTTTGCTCAACTGGACCGACAAGTCCAACCGGCCCACACCACCCATGGCGTCCACTGCGTTCTTGCATAGGTTCTCGATCACCCACTCAAACAGGGGCCGGTTCATGGGGACTAGGATTTCGGCCGCTGCCGCGTGGATGGAGATAATGACTTTGGCAGAGAGGCGTTTTTCCAAATAGCCGACGATCTCATCCACTACTTGTACCAGATCCTCCTGCTTGAGGGCAGGTGGCGAGCCGATGCTGGAAAAGCGAGCGGTGATCATGTCCAACCGGTGCACATCTTTGGCCAGTTCCTCAACTATTTCTTGGTCAAAATCTTCATCAGCCCGGAAATACTCGAGCCAAGCCATCAGCGAAGACAGCGGTGTGCCCAACTGATGGGCGGTTTCTTTGGCCAACCCAACCCAAACTTTATTTTGCTCAGCCCGGCGCGAAGAATTGAACAACAAATAGACAAACAAGAAAAAGAGGAAAATGACGGTCAATTGCACAAAAGGAAAATAGCGCAGTTGGCTCACCAAGGCCGATTCCCCGAAATAGATGTAGCTTTTGGTGTTTTGGATATTGATCTCGATCGGCGGGTGCAGCAATTTCATTTCCTCAATCTCTGCTCTGAGATAACCGATCGAGTCACGATGCTTGGGGGGAATGACCACGTTGCGCCAAAACTGGGGAGTGCCGGTACTGTCGGCCAATACGACCGGGATGTCATAATTGGTGTTGATAATATCCATGAGCGCGTTCACATCCTCGTTAAGTTCAACCGCATTGGCCAAATACTCCTGCACTTCGGCAAATTCGGAAGTCTGTTGAGTTTCTTGGACCAGCAACCGATTGACCAAATTATTAGTGTATAAAATTGATCCACTGCCGATCAAAATGGCAAATCCAACGACCAGCCAATTGGTAAGGTCTTGTTTTCTATACAAATTAATCATAAAAGCAAATATCGTAAAATTCGGGGCAACCGGTGAAGGAAATAAAGCGTAAATTCGTATCTGATAAAGATTGAATTGTTTCATTGAACGCCAAAAAAAGCTAAGTTGGGCACAGAAATAAAAGTCAAACGCTGGGTGGTGATCGTCCGTCAGATGTTGCGCGGGATTGGGCTGCTGAATCTATCCCTGCTATTGTTGGTGGGCCTGGCACTGCTGAGCCTGCAATATCCGTGGGTTCAGACCAGACTGGCTAATTATACGGCTGAATGGCTCATTTCACGCACTGGTTTTTTCCTCACGATTGATAAAGTGTCCATCCGTTGGCTAGATGCCGCAGTGCTCAAGGGCGTTCGGGTGCTGGATCGGCAAGGCCAACCGATGATCGTGGCCGAAGAGATTGGGGCTGATTATGATTTGTGGGCACTGATTAATGGCCAAGACATCGTTATCAACCGTGCGCGCCTGTACCGCACTGATATAAACCTGATCAACAATGAACCTGACAGCTCGCTCAACATTGATGCTTTTATCAATGCATTGAGCGGCCAGCCCACCAACGACACAATCCCTAGTACCCAGCGGTTTATCATCAACCGGGCACTGCTGGAGGACGTACGGTTCAGTATGCACAACCCATTGATGGATTCACTACCAGTCGGGATGTTTGACCACAACCATTTTGCGATCAATAAGCTCAATGGGGATATCGAGGATTTCCGAATAATGAACGACACCATCCAGTTGCGGGCAGTAAAGTTGCGCGGGCAAGAGCCCCACCTCAAATTCCCCATCCATGAGTTGAGCACCGTTTTTCAGTATTGGCATTACGGGATGCTCTTCGACGACCTCACCCTGCGCGTGGGCCAGAGCTTGTTGCGCGATTCGCTGGCCTTCCGGTTCAACGGTCCCGAGGATTTTAGTAATTTTAATGAAAAAATTACCATCCAGGCCAAGCTGAACGAAAGCGTGATCACTACAAAAGATCTTGCCATTTTTGCGCCTTCCCTACGTGCTTATAAAGAAAAATTGCAGGTTACGGGCCAGATAAGTGGTACGGTCAACCGCTTGAAGGTGCGCAATGCGACGCTCCAATTTGGGCGTGGCAGCCGGCTGGTGGGCAATCTTGCGTTTGATGGCTTGCCCAACTTTGATGAAACATTAATGGCTTTTAAGTTCAAAAGGTCGGATCTGAACACGGCCGATCTGCGTCAATACTTGGACGAGCCCACGTTTGCTATCATCAATAAATTTGGGCGCATCCAGTTCAACGGTGAATTCAATGGGTTAGTTTATGACTTCGTTACCAAAGGAAATTTTCAGACCGAACTGGGCTGGCTTTCCCCCGATATAAATATCAAAGTGAATGAAAAGTTTTACGAAGGAACTTTGATTACTAAAAATTTCAATATCGGTAAATTGATCGATGAGCCTCTGCTGCAAACGGTCGACCTGAGTGCCAAAGTAGATCGGGGCAAAGGTTTTGATCTTAAAACAGCAGATGTGCGGGTCAATGCCAACATTTCCCGCTTGGGGGTGCGGGGCTACGACTACAAAAACATTGATTTCAATGGGCTGGTACAGAAAGGTGTGATCGATGGGGGCTTAAAAATTGCCGATCCCAACTTGGTTTTTGTCGGGGCGGGCAAAGTGGATCTCAACAGCCAGACCATTGAGGCCGATGTCAACATTGCCAAAGCATTCTTGCAGCCGATGGGCTTCACCAAGGTAGAAAGCACGCTCCGGGCCGATATGCGCCTCAACTTGTCGGGCCTTACCTTGGATGAACTGGCCGGCGATCTGGAATTTGACAGCCTGTATTTCTCGTATGGATCCAAAGATGTATTGTTCAAACCGTTGCTCATCCACTCATCGACCGAAGCTGGTGGGCAGCGCGATTTTTATGTCCAGTCAGATATAATCGATGTGGAGGTCAAGGGCAATTTCAAGCCCAGCCGCACCCTGAGCGACATTGGGCTATTTTACAAAGAGTACATGTTGGATTTGCTCAACGACAACTCGGCCATCCAAAATTATTACACTGAACAAGTGCGATTGAAAAAAAACCGGACGGATTGGGCGGCAACTGCCTACAAGATGGACTACACCATCACCCTGAAGGATATCAACCGGATCAGCCAAATTTTTGTCCCCGACTTGTATGTATCGCGCAATGCTGAGCTGAATGGCCATTTTATCCGCGACAGCGTGAGCAGTTTTTTTGTCCAGAGCCGACGGCTCGACACTCTTTCGTATGGGCGGTTTTGGTTTCGGAACACCGAGCTGACCTACCAAACGACCAAACGGCCCCAGATCGATTCTATTTTTGCCAATTTGAAATTCACCGCGGCCAGCAATGGCCTGTTGGGCTCCGACGGGGGCAATGCCCTGGAAATGGAAAACCTCCAACTCGAGAGTACTTGGCGCGGCCAAGAAATTGGTTATCAGTTTTATGCCAAGCAAAAAGAATATACTGACTATGCCGATCTCAAGGGTAGCTTCCGCCTGTTGCCCGGGAACCGATATCAGTTCAACCTGTTCCCTTCGCACCTCAAAGTGCTCAATGAAGATTGGGCCAACTCTGACACTGTGCGGGTGGATGTGCGGGGGCACGAAGTATCGTTCCAAAACTTCTATGCCGCCTACGGTAACCGCTTCCTTAAACTAGAGGGCCAGCTTTCCGACGATCCAACCAAAACTTTGAACGTACAACTGGAAAATTTCAACCTCGGTGTGTTCAGTAAAGTTTTTGGCAAAAAATTGACTGGTTATGCCAATTTGAAAGCCGAAGCACAAGATGTGTACCGTGATCTGCGCATCAATGGGGGCTTCCGTGCCGACAGCATTACAATCGATGATTTCCTGATCGGGGATCTGACCAGCAAAGTAGTTTGGGAAAAAGACAAGAAACGGTTGGGGATTGATGCCAACATTGAACGGCAAGGGCTCAAAGTGATTGAAGTGGGTGGTTTTTATGACCCCGAAGCGCGCGTCCCGCTCAACTTGACCGCCGAACTAAAAGAAGCCGAATTAAGTATGATCGAGCCTTTTTTGTCCGATCTGGCCTCCAATTTTACTGGTAAGGCCGAGGGGAAAGTGCGAATTCGGGGCAAACTGGACGAAATCGCGGTCAAGGGCGAAATCTTTGTCCGAGGTGGTGGCATGACTGTCAATTACTTGGGTACTCGCTATTTCTTCGATGACCGGATTTACTTTGACGATGACTACATCGGGATGAAAAACCTGCGCCTGCGCGACGACCGCAACGCTTCGGCCTTCATTGATGGTGGGATTTACCACAGCGGCTTCACCAATTTTATCCTCCAGATCAATGGCAACTTCAAGCGGTTCAAGGTATTGGATACTAAATTTTCGGAGGAATCGCTGTATTATGGCGTTGCGGTGGTCAGCGGCGACTTCTCCATCTTTGGCCCCACCAACCGATTGGCCATTGTGGTGAATGCCCGCAGCGAAGAGGGCACGCGGCTCTCGCTGCCGCTCGATGGTTACGCCAGCGCGCAGGCCCAAAGCTTTATCCGTTTCACTTCGCTCCGGCCCGATTCGGCCACTCAAGCCGCTCAGGCCCAAGCCAATACGACTAAAATAGCCCTGTCCACCCTCACCGTGGACATGAACCTTGATCTCACACCAGATGCCTACTTTGAAATTATTTTTGACAAAAAATCGGGGGATATCATTCGCGGAAATGCCAAGGGCAAAATGAACTTGGATGTAAACACCCGGGGCGATTTTACCATGGTGGGCGAGGTGGAAATTGTCAGAGGGGCCTATAATTTTACTTTCCAAAATTTATTCAATAAAGAATTTGCCATCAATCCCGGCAGCCGCCTCACTTGGTCTGGCGACCCAACCAAAGGCCAAGTGAACGTAACCGCCATTTACGATCAACGTGTGCCCTACAAGCCCGTATTCAGCACTACCCTGCCGCCCGATCTGCAAAACG
This sequence comes from Cytophagales bacterium, assembly GCA_038209965.1. Taxonomy (GTDB): domain Bacteria; phylum Bacteroidota; class Bacteroidia; order Cytophagales; family Thermoflexibacteraceae; genus JALONO01. Next base: position 37,112 of record JBBQXF010000031.1, read on the forward strand.
CCGCCGAGGCCAATCGCCGTTATCCTTCCCGGGTGAACCTGAACGTGACGGGCGATATTTTGTCGCCCAATATTAAGTTTGGGGTAGAGTTTTACGACTATCCGCGCACTATTGTGGTGGGCAACCAGCAGATCAACCTCGAGACGGAACTGAGCGCGTTCAAGGCCCGGCTGGCGGCTGATGAACAAGAGCTCAACCGCCAAGTGTTCAGCTTGATCCTGCTCAAGCGGCTCTCGGCCATCAACGAATTTGCCATCTCGGGCCAGTCGGCAGGCGGGAGCGTGAGCGAGCTGCTGGCCAACCAGATGAGCAACTGGCTCTCCCAAGTAGATGAGAAACTGGAAGTTGATATCAACCTCAATGGCTTGGATGCTAATGCGTTGGGCACTTTGCAATTGCGCCTTTCCTATAGCTTTCTCAACGGGCGGGTGCGCATTACCCGTGATGGAGCGTTCACCAGTGTGGACAACCAAGCGAACGCGTCCACCATTGCGGGGGACTGGACGGTGGAATATCTGATCAGCTCCGATGGCCGCTTGCGAATGAAGGTCTATCGCCGCAACGTCTCCAATACGTTCAATGCCGCAGTGGGCGGCAACACCACCACGGGCATGAGTTTTCAGTTCACCAAAAGTTTTGGCAACCTGACCGAATTGTTTGGGTCCCGGCGCAAAAACAAAGTGCCCACCCGCCAAACCCGTCGCCAAGTGGCCATTCCACCGCGAAATCGGGACAGTGAGGTAATATTTTGACCCGGATTGGGGCCCGCTTTGTTTTGCCAAGCCAAATACCGGGCAAATGGTAAGGCTGTCATCAACTTTTTGGGATATATTTCGTACATTTGGTTTTAAACAATTGTGATATGTTTGATAGGCTATTTAATATTTTCAAGGCAAATCTGGGTAGTGTATTGCCCAATCAGGATCGGGTCTCGGATGAAGATCGCGAGCTCTCGCGCCAATATGACGAGTGGAAGCAGCAACAAGACCGGCAGTCGCAAAGCAAGGATTCCGGCGGATCGCCCCAGCATACCTTCCTGCGCGAAGACCAAGAGCACTTTGTTACCTTGGAATTGCGCACCGGGGCCTCATTTGAAGAGATCAAGGCCAGCTATAAGCGGCTCATCAAGCAGTACCACCCTGATCGGTTCCACAATGACCCCTCTAAGTACAAAACTGCACTTGAGATTACCCAACGGCTCAATCGGTCGTACAATTATTTTGAGCAAAAATTTGGTAAATAAACAACCAACCCTTGGGTGGATCTTGCCCGTGGCTAAATCATCGTCAGGCCCTGTTTGCAATTCGTACTTATGCTAACCAACTTAGATAAATTGATTCAACGTTTTCAGTCCTTGTTTGGGAAGGTTAAGCCCAAGCCCAAGGAAGATCCGGCCAAACTGGCTGAACAACAAATTTACGATTTGAAAGCCAACTTATCTGAAAGCCTCAAAAGCTTGACGGAGGTGAAAGCGTTGTACATCCGCACCAAGCGCGAAAATGAAGCGCAGGTCAATTTGGCCAAGAGTTATGAAAACCGGGCGATCCTGCTGTTGGAGAAAGCCCGGGATGGACTAGTGCCCCAAGCCCAAGCCGACAATTTGGCCGGCGCAGCCTTGGCCAAGAAGCAGGAAATCATGGCTCGGGCCGATGCTGGCGAAAAAGGACTGAAAAATTATGAAGCCATGGTGAAGCAGATGGAATCCACCGTAATGAAACAAAAGATGCAGGTCGAAGCGTGGGACAATGAAATGAGGACGCTCAAGGCCCGCGCCAAAGTGAGCGAGGCCACCAAGACCATGCAAGAACGCTTGTCCCGGGTAGATGCTTCCGGTACGCTGACCCTGCTGGAAAACTTGAAGGAAAAAGTGGCCGAACAAGAGGCATTGGCCGAATCCTACACTTACATTGCCAATGGAAAAACCTCATTGGACGATGAAATCAACCGGATTTTGGGCATCACCCCTTCTTCCAGTACCGTCAACGAAGAACTGGGCCGGCTCAAAACGCAGGTCAATTCTTTGGGCAAAACCAATCCCCCTCCACCACCCACTGCCCAGCCCAGGGTGTTGACCGATTTGGAAAGGTTAAAAGCCCGCCTGAGAGACAAAGAATGAACCGAAAATGCCTCCTTTTTCACCATTTTTAGGGGGAAAGAAAAAATGCCCCGTGAGCCAGAAGCTAAACTGAAGGCACCAGATTAGACAAACTTGGGCGTTGGGAGAAGCAGGCAAATCATTGATCGAAAACAAGCCCGATCCATTTTTGCCATGAGTTGGCGGTCAACGGACAATGGCAAGGTGGCCCTCAGTTTCCCCGCGCCATGTCGTAGCCGAAGTGCAAGATCAGCGCTCCAACAACCACGAGGAACAGCACTCGAACAAATTCATTTCCCCGCAAGATGGCCAGCCGGCTGCCCACACATGATCCCAACATATTGAACACCGTCATTGGCAGGGCGATTTTAAAATTGACAAAACCATTGATCAAAAAGAAAATTAGGGAGGCAATATCCGCAATGACATTGACCAATTTGGCAATGGCCGGTCCGATGAGAAAATTGTAGCCATTGAGGCTCACAAAGCCAAACCCCAACTAACTGCCCGTGCCCGGCCCCACGAATCCATCGTAAAAGTCGGTGGCCGCCCCGATGAGGAGCTCCATGGGAGGATATTGATGATCCGAAATTGTTCATCTTTCCCCAAATTTTTTTTGCGGTGGGTGTAAATGGTAATCATTGCCATTAGCACCAACACAATGTTTTTCAATACATTGGCACTGAGCAAGCTAGAGAATTGAGCTCCCAGATAGACACAAAAAGTCGTACCCACCCCTGCAACGCAAGCCGATTTCCACGGGATTTTAACTTTGGTGGTGTATTGATAGGCCGCCACCGAAATGCCCATAAATGAAGCAAAGCGGTTGCTACCGATGATCATGGGCATAGGGAACTGCGGGAAAAGAATGAACAGTGAGGGCACTTGTACCAAACCGCCGCCGCCCACTATCACATCAATAAATCCTGCCAAAAACGCAACCAAGGGTAAAAGCAAATAGTGGATGTAGTTCTTGGGGAGAAAATCGGTCATAGAAAAGTGGGCAAGATGAGGCAAAAGTAGGGGAATTTTGGGGGGAAATGTGGGCTTTTCTCCCCAAAACTTCCGAACTTGGCCACCTAGATCAACTAAACGTTTTTACTCTTTCGCAAAATGAAGAAACAATACAGTCAACTCTTTTTGGTCACTCTGGGAATTTTGGGCCTATTTGCTGCCCCTGCCCAAGCCCAGCGAAACCGGGCCGCAGCGGTTCCTGCCTCGGTTAAACTGGATACTTCGCTGCTCAACGTGGTTCAGTGGCGCAGCATCGGACCTTTCCGGGGTGGGCGTTCTTGCGCGGTGACGGGCGTGAACGGCCAGCCCAACTTGTTCTACATGGGGGCCACCGGTGGCGGGGTGTGGAAAACCACCGATGGCGGCAACACTTGGGCCAATATTTCGGACGGCTATTTTGGTGGCTCCATCGGTGCATTGGCGGTGGCGGATAACGACCCCAATGTAATTTACGCCGGTGGTGGTGAAAAGACCGTGCGCGGCAATGTGAGCCACGGCTACGGCATTTGGAAAAGTACCGATGCGGGCAAAACTTGGAAGCAATCCAAAGACTTGGCCAACAGCCGCCACATTGGGCGCATCCGCATCCACCCGCAAAACCCCGACGTGGCTTGGGTGGCGGTAATGGGCCACTTATTTGGGCCCCATCCCGAGCGGGGCGTGTATAAAACCACCGATGGTGGGCTGTCTTGGCGGCGGGTGCTGTTTGCCAGCGAACAGGCCGGAGCGGTGGACTTGGCGGTGGACCCCAACAACCCCCGCGTTTTGTTTGCCAGCACTTGGCGCGTAGTCCGCACCCCGTACAGCATGGAAAGCGGTGGCGAAGGTTCGGGCCTCTGGAAAAGCACCGACGCTGGCGAAACTTGGACCAATATTTCCAAACAAAAAGGATTGCCCAAAGGTACGCTGGGCATCATCGGCGTAACGGTATCGCCCCAAAATTCCAACCGGATCTGGGCCTTGATCGAGGCCGCCGAGGGTGGCGTGTTCCGTTCCGACAACGGCGGTGAAACGTGGATCAAAACCAACGAAGACCGGGCCCTGCGCCAACGGGCTTGGTATTATACCCGGATTTACGCCGATACCCAAAACGAGGACATGGTGTATGTGATGAACGTGAGCTACCACCGCAGCAAGGATGGGGGCCGTACTTTTGAGCAGTTCAATGCTCCCCACGGCGACCACCACGACCTCTGGATCTCGTCCAACAACAACCAAAGCATGGTCATTGCCGATGATGGCGGTGCCCAAGTCAGCCAGGACGGGGGCCAAAACTGGACCACCTACTTAAACCAACCCACCGCCCAGTATTACCGCGTAGTGACCGACAACCACTTCCCCTACCGCATTTATGTGGCCCAGCAAGACAATTCCACGTTACGGGTAAGCCATCGCACCTTCAACATGACGGGCATCACCGAGAAGGACTGGGAAGTGACCGCCGGGGCCGAGAGCGGCCACATTGCCGTGCACCCCACCAACCCCGACATTGTCTATGGGGGCAATTACGGGGGCTTTCTGGAACGGATCGACCATAAAACCGGCGAGAGTCGCGCCGTGAATGTATATCCCGAAAACCCAATGGGGGCCGGGGCCAAGGCCATGAAGTATCGCTTCCAGTGGAATTTCCCCATATTCTTCTCACCACATGACCCCAATACGCTTTACGCCGCCGGCAATCGGCTGTTCAAGACCACCAACGAGGGCCAGAGCTGGGAGGCCATCAGCCCGGATCTGACCACCAACGACACGACCAAGCAAGATGTGTCGGGTGGGCCGATCACCAAGGACAACACCGGGGTGGAATATTACTGCACCATCTTTGCCGCCACTGAGTCGCCCTCCGAAAAAGGAGTGATCTGGACGGGCAGCGACGACGGCCTGATCCACCTCACCCGCGACGGGGGCAAGACTTGGGCCAATGTGACCCCGCCCGAGGGGATATTTCCCAAGTGGAACATGGTGAACAGCATCGAGCCGCACCCCTTTGTCAAGGGTGGGGCTTATGTGGCCGCTACCCGGTATAAATCGGATGACTTCGCCCCTTATCTGTACGTGACGCTGGACTACGGCAAAACGTGGAAAAAAATCACCAACGGGATTGACAATCAGCACTTCACCCGCGTGCTGCGGGCAGATCCCGTACGCGCGGGCCTGCTCTATGCGGGCACGGAGAGCGGCATGTACGTCTCGTTTGATGATGGTGCCAACTGGCAACCGTTCCAACTCAACCTGCCGCTGGTGCCCATTACCGATCTGGCAATCAAAAACGAAGATTTGATCGCCGCCACCCAGGGCCGCAGCTTATGGATCATCGACGACCTCACCCCACTGCGCGAACTGAAACCTGCCATTGCCTTGGCCAAGCTCCAGCTTTACAAACCACGCAACACCTATAAAGTCGATGGGGGCAGTTTCGGCAACCCCAAACTGGTGGGGCGCAACTTGCCCGGCGGAGTAATGGTGCAGTTCCACCTTCAGTCGATCCCAGACTCGGCCCATCTCACCAGTTTAGAGTTTTTGGACAAAAATCAAAAGCTGATTAAAAAATACTCATCTGATGCCAAAGAAAAAGGCGATATGTTGGAGGCCAAAGCAGGTGGTAACCGGTTCTTCTGGAACATGCGCCATGCCGGGGCCGAGCGTTTTGACGGCCTTGTTCTCTGGGGTGGCGGGCTTCAAGGGCCCACGGTAGTACCGGGCGCTTACTACGTGAAACTCAAAGTGGGCCAAGACTCGGCGACGCAAAGTTTTGAAATAGTGAAAGACCCTCGTTTGAGCGTGAGCCAAGAAGACCTCCAAGCCCAATTCGATTACCTGATCGAGGTGCGCGACAAATTGACCGAAATCCACCAATCGATCAAGGACATCCGAACCCTGCGCCAGCAATTGAACGATTACAGCAAACGGCTGGAGCCAATCAAAGACAAGGATCTGATCGACCAGATCAAGGGCTTTGACAAAAAAATGACGGCGGTGGAAGAAGCCCTCTACCAGACCAAAAATCGGAGCAGTCAAGACCCGCTCAACTTCCCCATCCGGCTCAACAACAAATTGAGCGATCTGGTGGGAGTAGCGGGCAGCGGCAACT
>JBBQXF010000032.1:0-42285 GCA_038209965.1 Cytophagales bacterium
CACCCCATCCTGCTCAACCGCGCTCCTACCCTGCACCGATTGGGCATCCAGGCATTCCAGCCCAAACTCATCGAAGGCAAGGCGATCCAGTTGCACCCGTTGGTGTGTACCGCGTTCAACGCTGACTTTGACGGTGACCAAATGGCCGTTCACGTCCCACTGGGCCAAGAAGCCGTTTTGGAAGCTTCACTGTTGATGCTCGCCTCGCACAATATTTTGAACCCTGCCAATGGTTCTCCCATTACCGTGCCTTCACAGGACATGGTGCTGGGCCTGTATTTCCTCACCAAGGGCCGCCGGTCAATGCCCGATAAGCCAATACGCGGGGAAGGCAAGCGGTTCTATTCAATGGAAGAAGTGATCATTGCCCTGAACGAAAAGGTCATTGACAAACATACTTACATCAACGTCCGCACGTCAGTCCGCAACCCCGAGACCAAGCAATTGGAAGTCAAGGTGATCGAGACTACGGCCGGCCGGGTGGTGTTCAATCACGAAGCGGTACCCCAGGAAGTTGGTTTTATCAATGAGGAGCTGAGCAAGAAAAAGCTCCAACTCGTTATTTCCCACGTCTTCAAAATTGTGGGAATGGCTCGCACCGCCCAATTCTTGGACGACATCAAGTACCTTGGGTTCCAAACTGCCTACAAAGGTGGTTTATCCATCGGTCTGGGCGACGTGCAAGTACCGGAGGCCAAAGGAGCGTTGATTGCCGAAGCCAAGAAAGAAGTGGACATTGTGTGGGATAACTATTATTTGGGTCTTATCACCGATAATGAGCGCTACAACCAAGTGATCGATATCTGGACCCGGGTGAACAACAACCTGACCAATGTTTTGCTCAAGCAATTGGAGGAAGACCGCCAAGGTTTCAACCCTATCTACATGATGATGCACTCTGGTGCCCGTGGTTCACGGGAGCAGGTGCGCCAGCTCGGAGGGATGCGGGGCCTGATGGCCAAGCCCCAGAAGAACTTGGCTGGTTCAGTGGGCGAAATCATCGAGAACCCCATTTTGTCCAACTTCAAAGAGGGATTGGACGTAGTCGAGTACTTTATCTCGACGCACGGTGCGCGGAAAGGTTTGGCTGATACCGCCCTCAAGACGGCTGATGCCGGCTACTTGACCCGTCGTTTGGTGGATGTGGCCCAAGACATGGTGATCAACGAAGAAGACTGCGGAACCCTGCGCGGGATCATGGTCGAGGCGCTCAAGGATCAGGAAGATGTTATTGAAAAACTGTCGGAGCGGGTGCTTGGCCGCACGAGTGTGCATGATGTGTTTGATCCCATTACGGGCGCACTGATCGTATCATCGGGCCAAGAAATCGAAGAAGATATTGCCAAAAAGATCGATGAAACATCAATTGATGCCATCGAGATCCGCTCGGTATTGACTTGCGAGACCAAGCAGGGGATCTGTTCCAAATGTTATGGCCGCAACTTGGCCTCGGGCAAAATCGCCCAGATCGGCGATGCTGCCGGGGTGGTGGCCGCCCAATCCATTGGCGAACCAGGCACCCAGCTTACCCTGCGCACCTTCCACGTGGGTGGTGCAGCCTCCAACATTGCCGTTGACTCAACCGTAGTGGCCAAGTTCCCGGGCAAGATTGAGTTTGAGGAAATGCGCAAGGTGAACACTACCACCCCGGACGGTGAACCGATTGAAGTGGTAATGGCCCGGACTGCCGAACTACGGATCATCAACCAAGAAACTGGTCAAGTGATGATCACCAACAACGTGCCTTATGGGGCTTTCCTTCGGATCAAGGAGGGGGATATCGTTGAAAAAGGCCAAGAACTTTGTTTCTGGGATCCTTTCAATGCGGTTATTCTTTCGCAATACGACGGGGTGGTCGAGTTCGATGCCATCGAGGAAGGGATCACCTACCAAGAAGAGTATGACGAACAGACTGGTCACCGCGAGAAAGTAATCATTGAAACTAGGGATCGGGCAAAGAACCCATCCATCATTGTGCGCAACGAGAAAACGGGCGAACAAACCAGCAGTAACATTCCAGTCGGGGCCCACTTGAACGTAGAGAACAAGCAAGCCATCAGATCTGGGCAGGTGTTGGTGAAAATCCCGCGTTCCATTGGTAAAATGCGTGACATTACAGGTGGTCTTCCCCGCGTAACCGAGCTGTTTGAAGCCCGGAACCCTTCCAACCCAGCGGTAGTGAGTGAAATTGATGGAGTGGTGAGCTACGGAGCTGTCAAACGCGGCAACCGGGAGATTTTTGTCGAGTCCCGCGAAGGGGTGAAGATGAAATACATGGTTCCCTTGTCCAAACATATTTTGGTGCAAGAAAACGACTACGTGAAGGCTGGCATGGCCTTGTCCGACGGGGCCATTACCCCGGCCGACATTTTGGCCATCAAAGGCCCGACTGCCGTTCAAGAATATTTGGTGAACGAAATCCAAGAAGTTTACCGCTTGCAAGGAGTGAAAATCAACGATAAGCACATTGAGGTGATAGTGCGCCAGATGATGCAGAAAGTAGAAATCATTGATGCTGGCGATACCATCTTCTTGCCCGGCCAAGTAGTGGACAAATGGACTTTCCGCGAAGCCAACGATACGATTTTGGACAAGAAAATCGTGAACGAGCCCGGTGACTCCGAGACCATGAAAAAAGGCATGTTGATCACTTCGCGCAAATTCCGTGATGAGAACTCTAGCCTTAAGCGCCGCGACATGAAATTGGTCAAAGTGCGCGATGCCCAGCCGGCCGTGTCCAAGCCAACGTTGCAAGGGATTACCCAAGCATCTTTGGGCACCAAGTCGTGGATTTCTGCCGCTTCGTTCCAAGAGACGACCAAGGTGCTCAGCGAAGCCGCCATCCGGGGCAAAACTGACTTCTTGATCGGTTTGAAAGAAAATGTTATCGTGGGCCACCTGATTCCGGCTGGTACTGGGATGCGCGAGTTCCAAGATTCCAAGGTTTTCTCGACCGAGGAGTACGATACGCTCAAAGAATCAAAAGACAATTTTGCCATCGCTGGCCGGCGCAGCCGCGAGTACCAAGACTAGTCTGGCGCAGTCAGGGTGAGTGCTCGCACTTGTCATTGACGCAACAATAAGCATCAAAAAAAGCCCCGCCTTCAAAGTGCGGGGCTTTTTTTGATGCCCAAAACTGCGGTCGGCTGTTAGGTTCCTTGCGCAAGGCGGTTCGCGGTACAACAGCGGCTATTGGGCTGGAAACGCATCTTTTTTCATTAAAAAAGCACACTAAGCAGCCTGATGATTTCCGTGAAATCACCAGACCGATTAGTGTTTTATAGAAAATTAAAAACCAATGGATTACAATCAAGTTACTTGGAAAATAGACTACTGTTTTTCCATCACCAGCACCCCAAAAGTATTGTCCTCGCTCATCAATTCTTCCAGTACTTTGTATTCCTCCTTGCGGTTCAAAAAATACTCGTGCGTTAGGCTTTCTTTGCGCAGTTTGGGCCGATAGGAATAATGGGAATCCCAAATGATAATGCTTCCTTTGGGCGCGGCCTTTATATTCAGTTCATTGATGGCTTGGGGGCGGGTCTTGAACTCATAGCGGGTCCGCCCCAAATAATACAAAAACATATCGTGGTGCAAATACATGGGCTTTTCACCATTTGTCTTTTCAAATTCACTGTACCAATAAGCCAGTACTTGACACGCCCGATCCTCGGGCGAGAGTTTCAGTGGGCGCACACTCACCATTGCCAAAAAAAACAATAACCCGCCAAATGCCGATACATATTGCCGATTGTGGAGAGGTATAATCAATAAAATAACTGTGAACATGGCCCCCATGAAAGGCATCCAATCCCGTTGATCCTTGCTCAGGAAGACGAAGTTGTGGGTAAAGGTCATGTACACCGCCACCAACAACAAAAACACCCCCGCCACTCCCAAAATACCACTTTTGATGGTGCTAGCCCGGAACTTCTCGATCCCAAGCACGGCCAATACTCCGGCCAATGGGGAAACCAACAACAGATAACGCAAGTTGCCGCCGCCCGAAGGCCCAATTTCCAAGGTTTTGGAATTGAAAATACAATACATGAGAAAATATAGTACGGTCGGGATCAGGAGGAAATAAGCATTTTTGTCCTGATCGGTATCGGCCAACCCGCGCACTTTCTCAAAGAAACGGGCCGCCAGATAGACCACGAACAAGGTGACCACGGTGCTGCCAAAAATGGTGATCGACATTAAAAAGTAATGGGAAAACCCTTGGCGGGGGAACGCATCCTTGATTTCATTGCTGAAATTCAAGATCTGGTTGACCAAATACAATGGATCGCCCGTGACCAGACCGCCCCACAGATTTTGCAACAACGGAAATACCCCCAGCAACAACGCCGGGATAAACTGCCGCCGCCAAACCAGCCAAAGGAAATAGAGACCAACAATTGGATACATTTCTTGGCGGATAAAGGTAACATAGCTCAAGGCCAGGGCTGCCCAATGAAACTTTTGGCGCAAGTGGAACCAAGTGGCCAAGGCCAACAGGAACGCCGATACAATTTCCGAATAATTGCGGAAGCTCAAATTGACCCAGAGTGGTTGGGTGGCAGTGGCCACAAAAGCCAGGAACGGCAATTTACTTTTTAGTTCCACTGCTACTTTATAGGCAAAAAAGCAGGCGAATGCCGCAAAACACGAGTTACAAAACGCTACAAATGTGCTGCCCAACAGGGCGGGCAGCGCAAAAATCAATTTGTAACCGGGCTTGGCCCAGTTGCCCAATGCCGAGTTGGGATCAAACCAGAAGCCCCGCATAGAGAGAAAGTGGGCGGCTTCGTCTTGCTGGTAGAAACCGGTGGCCGCCTTGGAATAAAGAAAATACAAACTGGCCAACGCCGCAGTTATCGTCAGTAATTGCTTATCGGACAGGAGCAGCACGGGCTCAGGGGTGGGAGGTGGCGCGACTTTGGGACTGGGTGCGGCACTGACCTTGTTCTTTGCCATACAGAGATTTGGGTCTGGAAGTACAAACGTAATCTGTTTTGGCCAAAAATTGGCTGTGTTTATGACAATTGGGACAAGCAATGAAGCAAAATTATTCCTTAACTTTGACCGTCCACACGATCCCAACAAAAATGAAACACTTGCTCATTACAACCCTGCTATGGCTATTGGCCGGCCAAGTCTTGGCCCAAACCCCATTGCCCAGCACTACCCCCGAAAAAGTGGGGATGTCAGCCAACCGGCTTGCCCAAATCGATAAGCACTTGCAAAACTACGTGGACAAACAGTGGGTGGCAGGTGCGGTGGCCATTGTGGCCCGCAATGGCAGCATTGTCTATCACAAAAACTTTGGCCAGAACAATGCCGAGGCCAAAACTCCCATGCAAAAGGATGATATTTTTCGCATTGCCTCCATGACCAAGCCGATTGTGTCACTTGCCATGCTGATGCTTTACGAAGAAAACCGTTTTAATCTCGACGATCCAGTCAGTAATTTTATCCCTGAGTTCAAAAGCCTCCAAGTACTGGATTCAGTGAGCACCAAAGACTCAACAGCCGTGGCCAAGCCCACCCGTAAGCCCATCACGATCCGCCAATTGATGAGCCATACCTCTGGCATCGGTTACAGCTTTGTCAATCCCACCATTAAAATGCTTTACGCCAAAGCCGGGGTTCCCGATAGTCCAGTCCAAATTGGCACCAAAGGCGTAAAAACTGGTGACAAGATGAAAGTGTTGGCGGCCCTGCCCCTGTTGCACCAGCCCGGCGAACGCTGGACGTACGGATTGAGCACTGATATGCTGGGCTATTTGGTGGAAGTAATCTCGGGCCAAAGCTTGGAAGATTTTCTGGCCCAGCGCATTTTTAAGCCTTTGGGCATGAACGACACCCATTTCGGGCTGCCCCCCACCAAAGCCAATCGCTTGGTCAAAATGACCTATGAGAACCCCAAGGGCGAACTCATGTCCTACCCCAGTGACAATCCCGCCACTGGCTACCCCGATTTTCCCCTCGGCTCGGGCAATACTTACTTCTCGGGCGGTTCGGGGCTGGTCTCCACGGCCATGGACTACCTCAAGTTTGTCCAACTGCTACTAAATGGTGGCGAACTGAACGGAACCCGCTTGGTGAGCCGCAAAACGGTGGAATTGATGACCACCAACCAGATCGGCAATTTGGTGATCAGTCCAGCTGGCGAAAAATTTGGCTTGGGCCTGTCCGTGCCCTCTGATCAAAGTGGCTATCGGCTATTGGGCGCGGCCACGAGCTTTGGCTGGGGCGGGGCGTTTACCACTTCCTTCTGGTTTGACAAAAAAGAGAAGATCGCGGCCGTGCTGATGACCCAGATCGCGCCCACTACCCACGGCGATATTGCCGATAAATTCAAAGTTGCCGTTTATCAATCCATCAACGATTAATTATTCTCATTTTAGACAAAAATAGCCCGCATTTGTTTTCAAATGCGGGCTATTTTGCTACCCACTGGGCCGGCCCAAGCCCACGTACAAGAGGGCTGACCGTGCCCAAAGTTTGGTCACCATTGACAACTACCCACTCATCCTCTCTCAGGCCAACACTTTACAACTTGATCACCTGCTTTTCCCCAGCCTTCAATGGGTGAGTTTGGCCTTGCCATACCAACTCGCCGCTGGTGCCCACGGGCAGGGCAATTTCTGCCGTCCATCTCCCTTGCTTGTCTTGGTCATAGCGGACTGAAATTTCGCCATTTGGGTGAGGAATGGAACCAGCCGCTTGTTTCAAATTGCCCAAGTGCGGCTCAATGCGTACCCGCGCAAAGCCCGGCGCAGCGGTGTCGATGCCCAATACGATGCGAAAAAATTCAATGTTTGGGCTGGATCCCCAGGCATGGCAATCGGATCGGGCTCTGTTCACATCCGAGATTTCGGCCCACGTTGTCAGTCCGTTGGCCAACTGGGTGCGCCAGTCGTCCAGCAGATCCAAGTAGCGGTTGCCCAGCCCCACTTTGGCCACTGCCTGAAACAAGTAATATTTGAAATAAATGGTGCATTGGGTAAGCGAAGCATCCGCCAAGGTTTTCTCGACCAGATCCTTGGCGGCTTGGCCTTTGACTAGCCCGGTCAATACGGCCAACACGTTGGTGTGCTGCGAGTAATACTTTTTCTGGGGGGTATCGGTGTACAATTGCTTGGCCGGATCCCAATAGCGCGCTTGGATCGTGGCGGCCAGTTTATCTGCCTCAGTGCGGTAAATCTTGCCCATTGCGGCCATGCCCAAGCTATCTTCCAGCTCGGCGGCCAATTGATAGGCCCAGAGCAGTTGCAAATCCATGGCCGCCGAGTAGCCGTCGGGTTGCATCGGCGCCCGGCCCGCCGACTCAAAGGCCCAATCGGTAAAGTTCCAGTAAGGCACTTTCTTGAGCGAGCCGTCGGCATATTGGTGGTTTTGGAAAAAATGGAGGACTTGCCGCACTCCGGCCAACCGATCCTCGACAAAAGCCTGATCGGGGCGGTACATCCAGTAATCATGCACCATGCCAATCCACCAGAGCGAGAACGGGGGAATTTCTTGGGCCACGTGGCTGGGGTAGCGGCTCTGCGTCACGCCCTCGGCCAAGCGCGAATCATCAATTTGTTTTATCGCATTGCGCACCAGCCGATCGTCGCCCGAGTTGAACAGCGAAATCAACGCTTGGATGCGAGTGTCGCCCACGTACTGCAATTGTTCATAATAGGGGCAATCAAAATAGGTCTCGCCGGCGCAAAGGCGGGCCGTGCGCCAACCCACCTCCATGATCTGATCCAACTCCGGGCTCGCCGCCGAGAATTTGGCTCGCTGCTCAAAAGGATAGCCCGTAAAAATGCCGTGCAAGTCATTAATGATCAGCGCTTCCTCTTGGGTCTCGACCTCCACTTGCACATAGCGATAGGTGCGCCACCACAGGCCCGTAAATGTGCGGTTCGTCCCGCCATCGGCCAAGACCAGATCCTTGACCCCCACAAATCGTTTGCCCGCAATGTCGTTTCGGTTGCCTTTTTGCTGTTGGGCGCGCCAGTCTTTGCCGCTTCCCTCCTCTACATAGAGTGCCTCGGCATAGCTTAGGGCCACTTTTGCGCCCTTGCCGCCACTTATGGTCAGTACGGGATACGCGTTGGTCAGGTGCCCTTGATCCAGCATCATTTTGACCTTGGTCCGGGGCGGGACATTGACGGCCCCAGGCTGGGCCGGAAAACCAGCAGGCAATGCCATGCCCGTTATTGACCTGACAGTGGCAAGCCGCTCCAGCTTTAGCTCCATTGGGGGAATAGACCGTGGCACCAGCAGCCACCATTCGGTCCAGTCGCTGCCCTTGGGAATCCCCCGGTTGATCTGTTGGGCAGCCAGCCATCCACTGTCCACAAAGTTGACCGTTTCCCAGCCCCAGGGATAGCGGGCGTTGTCCACTTGCTCGCCCGGCCCCACGACATAATAGGTGTAGATCAGTTCCGGTTTCAACGGGCTGTATGCCTCATTTCGGCTGGCTTTCCAAGTTTTATCGGAGTTGACCACTTTCTCTTGCTCGGTATCGCCCTGCAAAATGAAAGCAGTGCGGTAGCTGATTTGGGACATGGGCCGATCTTCGCCGTAGTTCCACACTACTGCTGCCACCACATTTTTCCCGGCCTGCAATTGCGGAGCGATGTCTATGGTTTCAAAATTCCAATGGAACAAATCGCCCCGCGCCGGGCCGAGGCCCACCATTTGCCCATTTACGTACAGTTTATAGCGGTTGTCGGCCGAGACGTGGACAATGAACTTGGCCGGTTTTTGGGCCAGTTCAAAGGATTTGCGGAAATGATAAACCCCATAATCGCGATTGGGCTGGCCTGGCACCGAAAGCCAATGAGCCTCCCAATTGTTGGTCAGGAGCTGTGGGTTGATGGTTTGGGCCAGTGCGCCGTGGGCCAAACCCCAGATCAACCAAGTGGTAAAGACAATGATGTTCTTTTTCATATTTATGATCATTGGAGAAGTTCTGCAGGGCAATATACAAAAGCTTTGATAATGCGCTGCCCTGGGCTTCCCGATCCGAGACCGAAGCTTAGTCAGCATTTCAACAGTCTTCCAAATGGTAAAAAAACTGAGGGGGCAAATCCGTGCGAAGCAGCACCTTATTCGGTTTTCTACCAATGGCCCACCTGACTGGCGAGAAGGATTGCCGATCTTGGCTTGCGCTGGAGTTAAACCAAGGCCGATCTTGGATTTAAAAATAATAATTTATTGTCATTTTGTAATAAATCCTGATAAATACCCATTTTCAAATTTAATGCTGGGAAATGTCGGCTCTTTGAGCGCCACTCCTATCACAAGCAATTTTAGCGGCCTCCGGTATTCGTAATCAATCCGATACAAAAGATGCTCCGGGTGGCCCATCTTTTCACTGAAGGCAAAAGTCTTCGCTGCATTCTGAAAATTGATAATTTGCGTTTTAAACTCTTTCCTGCTTTCCTGTTCCAGGGCGGGGGTGGGTTGGTGATATTTCCATTTACCGAAAAGCCTGCGCACGTTGTTGCATAACTTTTGCTCGTTTTTCTAAAAATCGCGGTGAAAAAGCTGGTTTATTTTTCAACATTTCTGTACAATTTGGGATTAAAATACTACCTGCTATCATTTGTAGCATCGGTGGGGGCGGACTCCAATACTTCCACTGTGCCTGTTTGCTTTGAGCGGGTGCCCCCCCACACGCGGGCGCGCAGGGCTGACGCAAGTCACAGACTTTGCCCAGCGGGGTTGTTGGTGCGCTCCGCCAACACCAACCACGGTAAGGCGCTGAACGAGAAAAGCCCAACGTCCACCAATAAGGCCGCCAAGCCCCCAGTCTTAATCAACGGGATAAAAGATCACCAAAAGCCAACATTGCTTGGGTCAGGTGAGTTGGCACCTCGTTTTTTAAATTTCTATGGGTTTATTTTGTGCAACTTGCGCAACTGGTTGTTTTTGAAAATAAACCCAATTTTCGCTGTGCAAACAAAAAGCTGATTTGGTGGGGCGCAGCTTGGCCACTTTCCACCCGCTTGACCGGTGCAATAGGTTGACCACCCTCTTGGCGGAAATTTGGACTCGTCAAGGGGCATACGATACCAAACCAAGATCGGATTTTCGTTAACTGAAAAATCAACTATTTGAAAATCAAGCAAAAAAATGCGGTTAGTCCCTTAAATCATTTGAATGACCCTTGGTACATTTTCAAGAATGGCCAATCCGCCACTAAGCAGTACCGTCGTTTTTCAGTTTAAACATTTTGCCACTTGTTTACCATCAGCAATAACGTAAGGGACGCACTCATTGGACTAGTGGTGGGCGATGCCCTTGGCGTACCCGTGGAATTTGTGGATCGGGACACCTTACAGGCTGCTCCCGTGACCGATATGCGCGGGTATGGGACCCATCATCAGCCACCGGGCACTTGGTCGGATGACGGATCGCTCACCCTGTGCTTAGCCGAAAGCTTGTGCCAAGGCTACCAATTGGGCGATATTGCCGAAAAAATGGTGCTTTGGGCCATGCACGATCATTGGACTGCCCGGGGCTCGCTGTTCGACATCGGCATCACCACCCAAAAATCTATTCGGCGCTTGGCCCATCGGCTGGAAACCCACCAGGCTATTTCACCCATTCCCGAGGCCGACGCCACCGAGATGGACAATGGAAACGGCTCATTGATGCGGATTTTGCCCTTGGCCTTCTATTTAAAAACCAAACCGGTGGACGAACGCTGGCGGGTGATAAGCGAGGTTTCTGGCCTCACCCACGGGCATATTCGGGCTTCCGTTGCCTGTTTTATTTACCTTTCGGTGGCCATTCATTTATTGGAAAAGCGAGATTTAGCCCAATGCTATGCCAAAATGCAACAGGAAATGCACGCTTTTTTTGACTCCTCTCCCCACGTCCGAACCGCTGAACTCCGCCATTTTGATCGGATATTGCGGGGCAACATCGGTAGCTGCCCCATGAGCGAAATCCAAAGTTCGGGTTACGTGGTGCATACGCTGGAGGCCAGCTTGTGGAGTTTGGCCAATAGTGAAAATTATGCTGGGGCCGTGCTCAAAGCTGTCAATTTGGGCAAGGACAGTGATACCACAGGGGCCGTGACGGGTGGGTTGGCGGGCCTACTTTATGGTTTAGAAGACATCCCCGTGCTTTGGGTGGCCAAGTTGGCCCGGAAACAGGAGATCTTGCAATTGGCCGATGCTCTTAACCAAGCAATGGCCAGCGGCAACCAAAAAAATGACCCAGTCTCAAACCGGGATGGTCAACTTCTCGGCGATTAAGGTTGCCGGAGCCAGACCCGGGCAGCGGTATCATCGGTGAAAATGTGGACTATTTTTTCTTTTTCAATGCCATTGTTGTGGATCCCGGCGGCTAGGTTCGCGGGCACTACAATAGCATACTTCTTCACGCCCTCTACTTGGCACAAATCAATAAAAAAGTCCTCCAGCTTTTTGAGGTTCATCGCTGGAGTTGCCACCAGCACTTCGGCATTGACCAATACCCAATTGAGTTGGACTGAGGCATAACCTTTGGTAGTGAGGAGATACGTGAGTTTTTCCCGGAGCAACTCTTCGGCGCCCAAGTCCACGTTGGGCCACCGCCAAGTGACCTCAATCCAATATTCATCGCGGAGCAAATGAACATTCATCCAATCGCTCTGGTAAATGATTTGGTCATCGCTGATAGAATCCCGGTTGACAAAGGCCCTCGTGTTAATCATGTCCAATTGATGGTTAAACCTCTCTTTTAAAAGCAATTTGGGGAGTAAATTGTTTTGGAACTGACGGTCTATAAGTTGAAAAATCAAGCTTATCAGCTTGGTTGGCCAAGGTTATCCGACCAGGCTTCCCAACAGTTCAGCAGGCGAAGCAGGCTTTGTAGCAAGTTACGAATTTTTTTGTAATTGCCAAGAAAGTGCGCGCCGTTTTGCCCAAATTATTTCAAAATAGCCCAATAATCTGCGAGCGGCGGTTGTTGAAAACCAGTGCCCCGCCCACGCGCAGGCCGTGCAACTTGGCCCCGATGGGCGAGGCCAGCGACACGGCAAAATACTCGTCCGGGCCCAAGGTGAGCTTGCCCGCCCCAATGCCCAAGAAAAAGCGCTGGTGTTCGGTGATGACCACGCTGCCCGGCTGGGCCGTTTGGTGGAGGTGGGCCGCCGTGATCTGGGCCAATTCCTTTTGTAGCTTCAGGGCTTCGGCCAGTTGTTTGGCGTGCAGGTCCCGCTCCAGTTGCATCATGGCCCGCCCAGTTTCGTACTTGTCGCCGGCACTGCTCTTGCCCTCGGTATTGGCCGAGGCTTGGGCGGCGGCCATTGCGGCCCGCACGTTGGCCAGCCGCTGGGCCACATAGTCAGCACAGCGGGACAACAATTGGGCTTTGATATCAAGTTCAGTCATGGTGCTTGAGGTTATTTTCAGCCTGCTCCAATGGGCGAAGAGTCGGATCTTGCCAGCTTTGCACGGTTAAAGCAGGGTGAAATTGCATTTTTAAAATCAAAAAATTACTTTTCCTTGCAAGTTCCGCCATTCTGATTAACTTAAACGCCAAATTTAGTGGCTAACCCTCTTCCCAAAATTACTGGAATTGAGAAAATGCGACCGAAGCAAATTTTGTCAGCCAGAATCTAGCACTCTTAATTTATCTCAAAACTACCTTAACCAACATGTCAAGCGAAAAACGCACGGTTTATGCCCTATTGGTAGGCATTAATGAATACCCAATTCCCCGCCACAAATTGCGTGGATGCGTAAATGATACCGAGGCTTTTGCCGATTTTTTGGAAAACCGGTGCCAAAGTGAAAACTCCGCCATCAAAATCAAAAAATTACTGGACGGCGAGGCCACCCGGGACAATATCCGGGACGGTTTTTTGCAACACTTGGCCCAAGCTACCGAAAATGACGTGGCCCTGTTTTATTTCAGCGGGCACGGGGCCCAAGAGCCCGCGCCGCCCGAACTTTGGCACCTTGAACCGGATCGGCTCTGCGAATCCATCGTGTGTGTGGACAGCCGCTTGCCCGGCGGTGGTGGCAATGGCGATCTGGTCGACAAGGAACTCAGCTACCTGATCTGGGAAGTGAGCAAGCGAAACCCCCATTTGGTGGCCGTAATGGACTGCTGCCACTCGGGCTCGGGCACTCGGGCAGCGGGCAATGATGCGGAATTGAACATTATTGCCCGGCAGCTCCCTGTATCAGAACGGGGGCGCAGTTGGCAGCAGTACATCGGTGCCGAATCGTTTGAACTGGTCAACGGCCAGCTTCAAGTGCCCAGTGGCAACCATATTTTGTTGGCAGCGGCCCAAAGCCGGGAGTATGCCAAAGAAACCATCTTCGGTGGCCAACAACGCGGCGCATTCAATTTCGCCCTGATCGACACGCTGAGCACGGCCAAGGGCGCGCTCACCTACGAGGATCTGATGACCCGGGCCAGTGCCAAGGTAATGAGCGCCGTGCGCGAGCAGCACCCCCAGTTAGAGTTTGCCCAGGGTTCTCATGGGCTGGCCCTCAACACCAGCACCAAACAAACGTTTTTGGGTGGGGCAGTGGTGGCCAAGCAGGACTACTTTACCGTCCAGTTCCAGCAAGGCCAATGGACGCTCAATGCGGGCGGAGTCCATGGGATCCCCAAAGCCAACCAGGGACAGGCCACTGTACTGGCCCTCTACCCAGAAGATGCCACGGCCGACGATCTGAAATCTTTTGGCAAAGCGGTTGGCAAAGCCAAAGTGGTAGCGGTGCTGCCCGAAAAAAGCTTGGTGCTACTGCAAAATTTGCCCGATGACCAAAACGCGATCTATAAGGCCAAGGTGGAACAGATCGGCCTTGCGCCCATCTTGTTTATTGCCGAGGGCGACGAGGCCGGGCTGGTTTTCGTCCACAATTCGTATAAAGATCAGTCCACCCATTCCCCCTATTTTGCCTTCACCACCGATCGCGCTCAGGCCAAGTACCGCCTAGTGGCCGAGCAGGGCAAATACATGGTCAAAACCATGATCGACCATCGGCCACTGGCCCAGCCCATTGCGCCCTATGACTACATCAGCGCCGCCGGTATCTTGGGCGATCTGGCTACCATTGCCAAATGGGAGCAGACCTTGGCCATCTCCAACCCCGACACCTCTTTCAAGGACAACCCGGTGAAACTGGAAATGTACGAAGTGCTGGAATCCCAGAAACGGGTGGCCATTCGGGTGGCCGATCAACCTATTTCGGCCACCAACGGCATCACCCTCACCTACAAACAGGAAAACGGCAAGTGGAAAGCCCCCAAGTGCCTTTTGCGGGTGGGCAACACCCACGGGCGCGAACTTTACTGCGCCATGCTCTACATGGGGGCCGATTATGGGATTGCGGATGAGTTTTTCCCGGCCCAGCTAGTCCCAGCGGGCGGCGAAAGCTGGGCCGATGACAAAAAGACCTTTACTTTTAGCGTCGATGATCGCTTGGCCAAGGCTGGGGTGCTAGAGGAGACTTTTGTGCTGAAGCTCATTTATAGCACCAACGAGTTCAATTCCAAAGCCTATAACCAAGCGGGCCTGCCCCCACCGAGCGAAGAGGGATCCACTACCCGTGGCATGAGCCAAGACGGGGATGAAGAGGACACAGTGGATTGGGCCACTCAGGAACTACTGGTGACGGTGGTGCGGCCGCCCGACTCGGTGGAAATAGTGGCTGGGCAAAGTACCCGATTGCCCGGTACGAGCCTGAAAATCCAAAGCCACTCCGGCCTGAACCACGCAACGGTGGGGCTGATCAGCACTACCCAAGCCACCCGCGATGTAAACGGGGGCTCGGCCATGATCCCCCCCGTGCTGGACGAGGCGGCCGCAGGGGCCATCACCCCGGTCAAATTTACCGAAGGCCATGCCAATGACCCCGGTCTGAGCATCTTGGAACTCACCGATGTGGCCGACCGCTCGCTGGTGAACCACCAACAGCCGCTCATACTGGAAATGAGCCAAGAACTGGGCGAGAATGAAGTCATTATTCCCATGGCCACCGATGGCGAATTTTTCTACCAAGTGGGTGGCACGGTCAAACTGGCCGGGGGCGGATATGAAATCCACATTGAGGATTTGCCCGAACCTACCCCGGCCGGCACCCGAAGCTTGGGCGGATCGATCAAGATCTTGTTCCAGAAGTTTGTCTATGAAAAAATCGGGATGCCCTTCGAGTATCCCATTTTGGCCCAAGCCCAGGCCGTGCCCGAAAAAGAGGACTTCCGGGTGGAATACAAAAAGGCGGCCGGGGAGATCAAAACCGTTCTTGCCAAACCTGAAACCCAGCGGATTGCGCTGCTGATCCATGGCATGGTGGGCGATACCAAAGAAATGACCAAAAGCTTCCAACGGGCCAAAATTGAGGAAGCCGGGGTGGTCAAATTGCTGCAGGCCCACTACGATGTCGTGCTGACCTTTGATTATGAAAACCTGAACACTACCCTCGAGCAAAATGCCACTTCGCTGCAATCGCGCTTGGCTGCCGTCGGCCTTGGCGCTGGCCATGGCAAGACCGTGGACGTGATCGCCCATAGCGCGGGGGGGTTGATCGCCCGCTACTTTATCGAGAAACTGGGCGGGAATACTGTAGTAAGCCACCTGTTGATGACGGGCACCCCCAACGCGGGATCGCCCATGGCCAACGTAAAGGAATGGGTTTCCATTGCCGTGACCACCGTGTTGAGCAAAGTTTCTTTCGCCATTTGGGGGCTGGGCCCGGCCGTGCTGCTGTGGAACCAAGCTATGCAAGTAACCGGAGTGGCCTTGGCCCAGCTCAAGCCCGGCTCCGAATTTTTGACCCAACTCAACGAAGGAGCCGTTGATCCGGGAATCCCTTACACGGTCATTGCTGGCAACACCAGCAAAATCCCGGAAAAAACCATGAAAAACCTATTTGACAAACTCAAAGGGGTGACCGATGTCGGGCTGCAATGGCTTTATCACGGGGTCAACGATCTGGCGGTGAGCGAGGTAAGCATCAAGAACATTTTGCACAACCCCAATGTGCAATTTTATGATGTTCCGTGCGACCACCTGAGCTATTTCAATTCGCCGGAAGGACTGGCCGTGCTGGCCCAAGCCATGACCGACCGGGTATTGCGGCCTGCTCCCCCGATCGGCTAGGCCCAATCTATGCCCCAATCAGGCCGGGAACTCCCCATGCGGGATTTCCGGCCTGATTGTTTGGGCATCAGCAGTGGATCAAACGCAGTGTCAAGTATTATGACAAATTTTTAACTGTATAACTGATTGATTAAAAGATACATTTGTTTATGCGAATATACAACTTGTATATTTATCAAAACCACCTACCTTTGTGTACTTTTGGATAACGAGCACTATTTCGGTCTCATTTGCTTATGGATAACTATTCGTATATAGCCAATGCCGATGTATCGGTCATTGAAGCATTCTACCAATCATTCAAAGCCGATCCTGCATCCGTTGACCCGTCGTGGCAACAGTTTTTTGCTGGGTTTGAGTTTTCACTCCTCGATGCTGGGCTGGAAGCAGCCAACCCGGCCAATGGCAACGGGCAAGGCCCAAATGCAGCGTTGGTGTCGCCCCAAACGGCCACCGTAACGGATGGCGATTTGATGTCGGCCAAGGAGCTGCGGGTGCGCAACCTGATCCAAGCCTACCGGTCACGCGGGCACTTGAAATCCAAGACCAATCCCGTGCGCGAGCGGCGCGACCGCAAAGCACTTTTGGATCTCCCTGATTTTAAATTGGCTGAATCAGACTTGGACACGGCCTTTGTGGCTGGGCGGGCCTTGGGCCTGGGCACAGCCAAACTGCGCGACATCATTGCCCAGTTGGAAAAAATTTACCTCAGAAGCATCGGCTTCGAGTTTACCCAAGTGCGCGAACCCGAGCTGTATGATTGGCTGAAATACAAGATCGAGACCGAATACCCCAATTTTGTGCCCACCCTCGAGGAAAAAAAACGCATCCTTTTCAAGCTCAACGAAGCAGTCGTGTTTGAAAATTTTCTCCACACCAAGTATTTGGGCCAAAAACGCTTTTCGCTCGAGGGCGGCGAGTCCACTATTCCCGCCCTGGATGCCATCATCCGGCGCGGGGCCGAGCTGGGAGTGGAGGAAGTCATGATCGGAATGGCCCACCGGGGCCGCCTCAACGTGCTGACCAACACCATTGGCAAAACCTACGAGCAAGTATTCAACGAATTTGAAGGACGTGTGCCCTTGGAAGTGAGCACCATGGGCGATGGCGACGTGAAATACCACATGGGCTACACGTCCGAAATGGAGATTGTGCCCGGCAAGACCGTCCGGCTCCAACTGGCCCCCAACCCATCGCACCTGGAGGCCGTCAATCCGGTGGTGGAAGGCTTCTGCCGCGCCCTGATCGACTTGGAGGGGGGCGACAATGCCAAAGTGCTCCCCATCCTGATCCATGGCGACGCTGCCGTGGCCGGGCAGGGCGTGGTCTATGAAGTGGCCCAAATGGCGAACTTGGACGGTTACCACACCGGGGGCACCATCCACTTTGTGATCAACAACCAAGTGGGCTTCACCACCGATTTTGACGAAGCCCGTTCCAGCACCTATTGCACCGATATTGCCAAGATCGTGGATGCCCCGGTGTTCCACGTCAATGGCGACGATCCCGAGGCTGTGGTCTTCGTAGCCAAATTGGCCACTGAGTTCCGGCAAAAATTCAAGCGCGATGTATATGTGGACATGGTGTGCTACCGCCGCCACGGCCACAACGAAAGCGATGAGCCCAAATTCACCCAGCCCACACTCTACAACCTGATTTCCAAACACAACAACCCCCGGGAAGTATATAACAAAAAACTCATCGAGCGCGGCGATGTGGATGCTAGTTTGGCCGAAAACATGGATTCGGAGTTCCGCAGCCTGCTCCAAGACCGCCTCAACCAAGTAAAACAACAAGAACTCAGCTACCAAAACCGGAAGTTTGAGGCCGAATGGGAAGGGATGCGCAAATCTACCCCGGCAGATTTTGAGAAATCACCCGAGACAGGGCTGGATCTGGCCGCCATCCACACCATCGCCAAGGCCCTGACCGAAATTCCTGAAGGATTCAAACCCCTCAAACAAATCGATAAGCTCCTCAAAGATCGGAAAAAGATGTTTTTTGAGGACAAAGAACTCAACTGGGCCAGTGCCGAACTGCTGGCTTACGGGGCCATCCTGCGCGACGGCAAGCGCGTCCGCTTGTCGGGCCAAGATGTGGAGCGCGGCACATTCAGCCACCGCCACGCAGTATTGAACGACTCCGTGACCAGCGAACCCTACTCTTCGCTGGCCCATATTACGGCTGGGCAAGGGCCATTTGACATCTACAACTCCCTTCTGTCCGAATACGGGGTGCTGGGGTTTGAATTTGGCTATGCGATGGCCAATCCCCAAGCCTTGGTGATTTGGGAAGCCCAGTTTGGTGATTTTGGCAACGGTGCCCAAGTAATGATCGACCAGTTTATTTCTTGCTCCGAAACCAAATGGCAACGCCAAAACGGGGTGGTACTGCTCCTGCCCCACGGCTATGAAGGCCAAGGACCCGAACACTCCAGTGCCCGGCCCGAGCGCTTTTTGCAATTATCGGCGGAGTTCAACATGGTCGTGGCCAATATTACCACCCCAGCCAACTTCTTCCACCTCATCCGGCGGCAGTTGGCTTGGCCGTTCCGCAAGCCGCTGGTCGTTATGTCGCCCAAGTCGCTCCTGCGCAATGAACAGGTCATTTCCAAGCTGGACGAATTTACCCATGGCGGTTTTCGCGAGGTAATCGGCGATGACTTTGCCAAACCAGACTCCAAGGTGAAGAAAGTAATCCTTTGCACGGGCAAATTGTATTACGATCTGTTGAAAAAACAACAAGAGGACAAGCGAAAAGACGTGGCCCTGATCCGGGTGGAACAATTGCACCCCTTCCCCATGAACCAAGTGGCCGCCCTGCTGAAAAAATACAAGGGTGCCAAGCTGTACTGGGCGCAGGAAGAACCAGAAAACATGGGCTACTGGGCATACCTGCTCCGCACATTGGCCGCCTTCAAGTTTGAGCAAACCCCCGAACTGATTGCGCGCCGACCAGCGGCTTCACCAGCCACTGGCTACTACAAAGTGCACGGAGCGGAACAAGAAAACTTGGTAAAACGAGTGTTTGAGTAACTTACTTTTAATTCATCAAGACTGCAAAACCATATTCTCGAATGACCATAGAAATGAAAGTACCTGCCGTTGGCGAGTCTGTTACGCAGGTTACGATTGCCGCTTGGCTCAAGCACGACGGTGATTTGGTAAGCACCGATGAAATATTGTGCGAGCTGGAGTCGGACAAGGCCACTTTTGAACTGCCGGCCGAAACCTCGGGGATCTTGCGGATTGCCCACCCGGCCGGCACGACCCTCAACATTGGCGAGGTAATCTGCCGATTGGAAGTGGCCAGCACCCAAAACCCAGTGCCCCAAACCGTTGCCCCGGTGCCCGAGTTGAAAACCACCCCCGCAGCCGCCACCGCACCTCCGAGCAAGCCCGCCACCACTGGGGCAAAAGTGCTGATGACCGTGCCCGCCGTGGGCGAATCCATTTCAGAAGTAACTCTGGCCTCATGGCTCAAGAAAGAAGGCGATTTTGTGAAAATGGACGAGACCATTTGCGAGATCGAGTCGGACAAAGCTACTTTTGAGGTAACGGCCAAAGTATCGGGCATCCTGCACCTGCTGGCCATTGAGAAGCGCACCTTGGCCATTGGCGATCCGATCTGCGAAATCCTCCCCACCGAGGACGCGGCCACGCCCGCAGTGCAGCCAGCGGTCCAGCCCAAGGTGGAAATCACCACCGCAACCACCAATTATGCCACCGGAACCCCGTCGCCAGCCGCAGCCAAGATCCTAGCCGAAAAGGGGATCAGCCCAGCGCAGTTGCAAGGCTCGGGCAAAGACGGGCGAATTACAAAGGAAGATGCCCTCGGGGCACAAAAGACGGCCCCAGTGGCCCCGGCAGTGACCACCCCCACCCCCAAAGTAGAGCCCAAAAAAGAACCTGCCCCGGTTCCCGTGGGTGAGCGCGGGGTGCGCCGCGAGAAAATGTCATCGCTCCGCAAAACGGTGGCCCGCCGGTTGGTGGCCGCCAAAAACGAAACGGCCATGCTCACCACCTTCAACGAGGTGAACATGAAACCGATCATGGATTTGCGGGCCAAATACAAAGATCAATTCAAGGAAAAACACCAAGTCGGACTGGGTTTTATGTCCTTCTTTGTTCGGGCCGTCACCATTGCCCTGTCAGAATTCCCGGCCGTAAATGCCCAAATTGATGGCGACGAAATTATTTACCATGATTTTGTTGACATTTCCATTGCTGTGTCCGCCCCCAAGGGCTTGGTGGTGCCCGTAATGCGCAACGCCGAAAAACTGTCTTTTGCGGGCATCGAGGCCGAGATTGTGCGTTTGGCCACCAAGGCCCGCGACAATAAACTGAGCATCCCCGAAATGACCGGGGGCACGTTCACCATCACCAATGGCGGTGTGTTTGGTTCCATGATGTCCACGCCGATCATCAACCAGCCACAAGTGGCTATCTTGGGCATGCACAACATTGTGGAACGGGCAGTGGTAGAAAACGGCCAAGTAGTGACCCGGCCCATCATGTACGTGGCCCTGTCCTACGACCACCGGATCATCGACGGGCGGGAGTCGGTCAGCTTTCTGGTTCGGTTGAAACAATTGCTCGAGGACCCAGCCCGAATGCTCATCCTGATTTAGGCAGTTGCCCGGGCGGCATCGTGCCGCACCCACCCATTTGCCATACAGCGAGCCCCCCAGGGACTTGGCCCGGGGGGCTTTTTTGTGGCTGGAGTTCGCCGTCTTTAAAAACAACCCAAAACGAAAAATTAACCCCCAACTTTTTTGGGTTGTCATTTTTGAGTCCCCCCATTGCAATAGTATTGTTCAAGCTCGTGGCCCGGTGGGGTCTGCTGTTGGGCCTGGCCGGCCGGGCCTTGGCCCAAGATCCCCAGCCCTGGGCCCATCCCAGCCCACCTCCCGCGCCCGGTAGCTCCCCGCCACCGCGCCCCTGCCCAAAAAAATCCGTTCCCATCCTAGGTTTTACCAATTTCATTCCTATATTTGTCATGGCTACCGGGCACCCGCCCGGTGGCGTTTTCACCTTAAACAGTATAAAAGCATGAAAAAATGGCGTGATTTTAAACTGCTGGCCCTCTGCGCGGGGCTGGTGCTGCTGGACGCGGGCTGCAAGCCCACGCCGCTGGAAGAAGAAGAATGGGACTCTGCGCCCATCATTGGCATAGGCGCCAGGGTGGTGGGCCTGGAGGAATGCCAGGGCACCCGGTACATGGTGGTCGCGGCCACGGCCAGGCCCCCAAGTACGAGTCCCCATAAAATAGAGCTCAATCTGGTGGCGGGCGAATACCGGGGCCGGCCCTACCAGCGGCTTTTCCGACTCCGGGAAGACTCCCGGTCAGGCCGTAGCTTTATGGTGGTCCAAGTCGGGGATTGCATCGGCTTGAACTTCCGTTTTTTTCGCTTCTACCCCCCCTGCTTCACCGACCAGCTCGCGACCTACACACTTACCATGATCAGTCTCAGGCCTGACGCCGAGGCCGAGTGCGCAGAAATAACCAATCCCCGTTGATATTTTGTTTCACCTCTAAAATATTGAACAAAATGAAAAAATACCCCCCCCATTGCAATAGTATTGTTCAAGCTCGTGGCCCGGTTGGGCCTATCGTTGGGCCTGGCCGGCCGGGCCTTGGCCCAGGATCCCCAGCCCTGGGCCCATCCCAGCCCACCTCCCGCGCCCGGTAGCTCCCCGCCACCGCGCCCCTGCCCAAAAAAATCCGTTCCCATCCTAGATTTTACCAATTTCATTCCTATATTTGTCATGGCTACCGGGTGGGGTGCGGCACGGCCCGGTTTGCTGGGGATCTGCCCCAGTTCCTGCGTCTGTCCTCGGCCCAGTGGGCAATTGGTGCGGGAGCCCGCTTGGCCCAGCGGTCAGTTGCGGGCCACGCTCAGCGTACGGGGCCTGCCCCCGGGCGTGTACCTGCTGCACGCCACCTTTGCCGGGCACGTGGATGTGCGCCAAGTGGTGGTGGGCCAGCCAGCGGGCGGTCTGAGCATTTAGGTGAATAAACCAGGCCCCCCCCCTTTGCCAACCAATCCCCCGAAAATATTCAATATTTTCGGGGGATTGGTTTTATTAATCATCAATTCAGCAATGTGCTATTGGTAAAACTGGCTTAAAGTGCCCCAGCGGCCAACAATTCGGCCAAGTCATACACTTTGACATCGGCTTCGCGGTTCTGGTTCTTCACGCCATCGCTCATCATGGTCATGCAGAAAGGGCAGGCCGCCGCAATGATCGTGGCCCCGGTCTCGAGTGCCTCCTCGATCCGGGCAATGTTGATTTCTTTCTTGCCGGGTTCAGCCTCTTTGAACATTTGGCCGCCGCCCGCTCCACAGCACAAGCCTTTGCTCCGGCAGCGTTTCATTTCCACCAGTTCGGCATCGAGGGCTTGCAGCACTTCGCGGGGGGCATCGTACACGTCGTTGGCCCGGCCCAGATAGCACGAATCGTGGAAGGTGATTTTTTTGCCCTTGAACTCGCCGCCGCCCTTGACCCGGATCTTGCCTTGGGCGATGAGCTGTTGGAGCAGTTCGGAGTGGTGCAACACTTCGTAGTGCCCCCCCAGCGATGGGTACTCGTTTTTAATGGTGTTGAAGCAGTGGGGGCAGGCCGTGACCACTTTTTTGATGCCGTAGCCGTTCAACACTTGAATGTTGTTAATGGCCTGGACTTGGAACAGGAATTCGTTGCCCGCCCGCTTGGCGGGGTCACCGGAGCAGGCTTCTTCGGGGCCGAGGACGGCGAAGCTCAGGCCCACGTGGTTGAGGATTTTGATCATGGCCCAAGTGACGCGCTTGTAGCGATCGTCAAAAGAACCGGCGCAACCGACCCAGAACAGGATTTCGGGCATTTTGCCCTCGGCGGCCAAATCGGCCATCACGGGGATTTGCAAGGTATTGGGTTCACTCATAGCAGGATCGGGTATTTGGGTCGAGATGGTAGCTCAGTGACAAAAATACGCAAAGTCACCGACATCCAACCAGGGCAGGCCAACATTCTTGGTCCGCATCCACGGCAAAGGCGGTTTCGTTGCTCGCTGCACAGGTCGCCATTCCTTGGCTGTTCGGCACATCTTCCTAAAAACCGTTTGGGCCGTATTGGGCAACTTGATCAGCTTTGCTCAAATCGCCACTCCTTGGCTGTTCTGCACATCGTCGTAAAAAACCTTTTCGGTCGTATTGTGCCATTTGATCATCTTTTGCCGGAAAATTTCATAGGCCGTATATACTTTCTTGCTCAGGGGATCTTTATCGATCAGTTCTTGATAGACCTCGAGGGCAAAAACGTTCAATTGTTGCAACACCGCTTTGGGGAATTGCTTGAGGATCACCTTTTCTTCGTTGATCAATTTCTCGAGGTATTCGGCATTCTTGACTTCATTTTCGGCAAAAATCCAGTTGTGGAGCCGGGCGGTGGCCGTTTCGATCACGGCTTGCAGATCGGGCGTGAGGCTGGCCAATGCTTTTTGGTTCACCAACACTTCGAGTGGCGTGCCCGGTTCGTGCCAGCCGGGGAAATAGTAGTATTTGGCCACCCGGTGCAGGCCCAGGATGTAGTCGTGGTAAGGCCCGATCCATTCGGTGGCATCAATCACCCCGCGTTCCAAGCTGGTGTAGATCTCGCTGCCCGGCGTGCTGACCACGCTCACCCCCGCTTTTTTGAGGATCTTGCCGCCAAGGCCCGGCATCCGCATGATCAGGCCGTCCAGATCGGCCATCTGGTTGATTTCGCGGCGGAACCAACCGCCAAATTGCATTCCGGTGCAGCCCCCCAAAAACGGGACGACCCCAAATGGGGCATATACTTCGCGCCAAAGTTCCATGCCGCCGCCGCGCAGTACCCACGTGAGCATTTGCTGGGAGTTCATGCCAAAAGGGATCGAGCCAAAAAATTGGCAGGCGGGGGCTTTGCCCGACCAATAATAGGGGGCCGAATGGCCAAGCTCGACCGCCCCCAAGGTCACTGCCTCAAATACTTCCAGGGGGGGCACCAGTTCGTTGGCCCCGTACACGTGGATGTGGATCCGCCCGCCCGAGAGCTCAAACACCCATTTGGCAAACAGATCCACGCCCTCGCCCAACGAGGGGAAATGGGGCGGCCAAGTGGTCACCATTTTCCATTTGTGGAGCGCTTTGGCCGGGTCATACAGCGCGGTGGGCGCGGCAGCGGCGTGTCGCTCATCGCCCGAGCAGGCCGCCAAACCAGCGCTGCCCGCTGCCAGTGCGCCGAGGGCCGATTTTTGCAAAAAACTCCTTCGTTTCAAGGTCATGGTGCAAGGTTGTTGATTGGAATATTGTTTGGCCAATAAAAGCGGTTGGCATCCGCTTGGCTGCTAGCAACACTATTGTAATGTATGTATCCATTTGTCGGGCCAGATCAGGCACTGGTGACTGCGCCGTCCACCAAAAAGTACGTGGATCTGATCCGGCCTTTGGGTTTCCCACTGATAATAGGTCAACCCTATTGCTGGTTACTTGACGGGTTATCCCATTTTGATCACCCAAAACCGCTGATTCAGCTGACTAAAGCCTATTGGGACGGCTTTCTTTCCTCGATCGAATAGGCCGCCCGGAGGGGAAAATGATCCGAGTAGCCCACTTCGCGCAAGGTATATAGGTAATGGGGGCGCAAGCCTGCCCCATAGAACTGGTTATCGATCCGCAAAAAGGCCAAGCGGCCATTGTAGCTGAACCCAAAACCATTGGCCACGCCCTCAAAAGTATTGTAAAGTTCGCTCCGAAGCATGTAATAAGTATAGCTGTAGGGCAGGTCGTTCAGGTCGCCGCACAGGATGACCCGGTGGGGGCACTGCCGAATGTGGTCACGCAGGATCTTGCTCTGGCGGGCGCGGCTCACAAATCCCGTTTTCAGTTTGCGGAACACCTCGAGCGATCCTTTTTTTAGCTTTTCCGAGTTGCCCGCGTCCAGCAAGGCCCGTTCGTCGATGCTCATGGACTCCAAGTGGATGTTGTACACCCGCAAAGTGTCGCGGCCAATTTTGAGATCGGCATACATGGCCCCGTACGGCCTGAATTCTTTGGCCTGCAAAACGCCCCGGCCCACAATGGGAAACTTGGAAAAAATGGCCAGCCCGATGTATCCGTGCAGGTCGTCGGTATCGGCTTTCTCAAAATAAAGTTCATATTGACCCTTGGCCATTAATTGGGCCACCGAATTGAAGGTAACGGAACTGTCCAAGTTGTAGAATTCTTGGAAACATTTGATCGCTGCCCCATCATTGGCTACCCAATTGACAAATTGGCGGTTCTTTTCGTTGTGTGGCTTGCGGGTGTACGCATTGAAAATGTGGGTGTTATAGCTCAATACTTCAAAGTGGGGCGGAGTGGGGTCGGGAAAATGAATGCCCACCGTGACCAGCACAAAATGATAGCCCACCAGCAAGGTGAGCAGTGAGTAGAGCGAGTAGCGCCAGCGGCGGCGGATCAACCACCCAAGAATGAACAGTACATTGCCCACCATGAGCACGGGCATGGCCAAAGTGGCAAAACCAGCCAGCCATAGGGTCTCGGGCGAAATGAAAACACTCCCGTAGGCCCCCAAAGTAGCCAACGCCAGCAGTTTGTTGGAATACCGCAAAAAACCAGTGGTGAGAGACTTCATTTTGGGTACACAATCATGTTGAAAAAATTAGCCTGAAGCACCTCATTTACCAGACACTGCCACTGATCGCTGTTTGGGGCGAAACTGGCTATTCCCCATGGCCCATGCCCACAATGAGGTCGAACTCTTCCCGGGTGACGGGCATGACCGACAGCCTTGACTGTTTGATCAGGCCGATGTTGACCAGCCTGGGCTCGGCTTTGATGGCTTTCAAGGTAACTGGCCGGGGAAATGCCCCTTCAACTGCCAGATCGACCACGACCCATTGGGGGTCTTCGGTAGTTGGATCTTGGTAAGCTTCACGCGCGATGCGGGCCAAGCCCACTACCCCAGGATCTTGGTTGGAATGATAGAACAGGACCAGTTCGCCCTCTTTCATTGCCCGCAGGTTGTTGCGCGCCTGAAAATTGCGCACGCCATCCCAGAAGGTGCGCTGATCCTGCACAAAATGCGACCAATCATAGGTCTCCGGATCTGATTTGACCAACCAATAATTCATTGTTGACAGAATTACCTCTTTCTTTTGGCGAATTTCCTAATTTTAAGGCAACAAACCACAAATCATGCTGGCTGTTTTTCAAAAAGAACTCAATAGTTTTTTTAACTCGCTCGTTGGGTACTTGGTAATCAGCGTGTTCCTCACTGGAGTAGGGTTATTTGTGTGGGTATTCCCCGATAATTTGCTCGATGCCGGGTTTGCCACGCTCAATACATTGTTTGGTTCGGTGCCATTGATCTACCTGTTCCTCATCCCAGCCATTACCATGCGCACCTTGGCCGAGGAAAAGCGGGCCGGCACCATGGAACTGCTGCTCACCCGCCCCCTTACCGACCTGCAAATCATCTTGGGCAAGTACTTAGCCTGCGTGGTGCTGGTGGCAGCGGCCTTAATCCCCACCTTGATCTATTACGCTTCGGCTTGGCTGCTCGGCTCACCCCCGGGCAACATTGACTCAGCGGCGGTGGCGGGCTCCTATGTGGGCCTGCTCTTGCTCGGATCCAGTTTCGCGGCGGTGGGGGTCTGTGCCTCGGCCCTGACCGACAATCAAATCACGGCTTTCATCTTGGCGGTGTTCCTGTGCTTTCTGCTCTATATGGGCTTTAGTTCTTTGGCGGGACTGCCATGGTTGGCCGATTATGCTTATCTCATTGCTCAATGGAGCATGGATACCCATTTTGCTTCCATGGGCCGGGGTTTGGTCGACTCCCGTGATGTAGTCTATTTTTTGAGTATAATTGCCGTTTTTATCTACCTCGCTTGGTTGGCCCTCCAATCGCGCAAGTGGTAGGGGCGGCCCTTTGATAAACATACCAAAACTGGGGCAGCCCTGCGATTTCAGGATGAACACAGTCCAGTCTTGAAAAATACGAAGTAGCGTGTCCTGGACGATACGTTTTGGGATTAGCGAAGGGCATTTTTATCAACTTCGCAGAGCTGCACCCTGCGTTGGTGTTGCATAAATAATTGAATATAAAGTACTTAAAATCAAAACAAACTCTAAGTTGGAACCTTTTATCAACGGTAACAAGCAAGGCTGGATCGAGGTGATTTGTGGCTCTATGTTCTCGGGCAAGACCGAGGAGTTGATCCGGCGGGTGAACCGCTCGCTCATTGCCAAACAGAACGTGGGGATTTTCAAACCAGCGCTGGATGTACGCTATGATGAAGTGAAAGTGGTGTCGCACAACCGGAACGAAATCCACTCCAACCCAATCCAAGATCCAAAAGAGATCCTGCTGGTGGCCCGATCCTGCGATGTGATCGCCATTGATGAGGCGCAGTTTTTCCCCGAAGACCTGATCGAGGTGTGCGAAGCCTTGGCCAAAAAAGGCAAAAGGGTCATTATCTCGGGTTTGGACATGGATTTTCAGGGCAAACCATTCGGGATCATGCCCCAACTGATGTGCATAGCCGAGTTTGTGACCAAGGTGCACGCCATTTGTGTACAATGCGGGGGATTGGCCTCTTTTTCTTACCGGCTCAACAGTTCGCGGGAGCGGGTGCTGCTGGGGGAAAAGGAAAGTTATGAACCGCGCTGCCGGCCCTGTTTTAACTTGGGACCAGCCTTGCCCCAATCACGAACCGAAAAAAATGCTTAGTCTGATCCCGTGGCAAGCACTAGGCCAGAAGGCTGCCCGCGTTCCTGAAATACTGGGTAAACCGATCCCTCTCGTGCTGGGGCAACTCCTGGATGTCGTGGATGAAGCCCGAAGAATTTTCATAAGCTACCTCAATAAACCGACTATTGAGTAGGTAGAGGGAAGTAGCAGCCCCGCCAGAATGGCTTCTGCATAGAAATATACCATTTGTCCAAAGCGACAACGCACGATTGGCCAAAGACATTTGGGAAAAATCACTGCGCATTAACATAGCAATTGGTTTAAATTGCCTAAAAGTAAGTCTCTTTTTGATAAAATTCAATTTGCCGAAATAAATTATTTGCTTGCTGCCAAACCTACTGGATCAGTGAAACCGAACCCTGTTGCCGCTTCTATCGAAACCACCCCCCACCCTGATCAGCTCTTTATGCACCGGGCATTGGATTTGGCCATCTTGGGCCGGGGCAAAGTGAGCCCCAATCCGATGGTGGGCTGTGTGGTGGTACACGAAGGCCGGATTATTGGGGAGGGCTACCACCAATCGTTCGGCCAGCCCCACGCCGAAGTAAATGCGATCAACGGTGTTCCTCCAGCCCTGCGCCATTTATTGCCCGAGGCCACCCTTTATGTCAACCTTGAGCCGTGCTCGCACTACGGCAAAACGCCACCGTGCGCTGATTTTATTATCAAGCATCGCATCAAAAGGGTGGTAGTTGCCAACTTGGACATTAACCCTTTGGTGGCGGGCAAGGGCATCCAGAAACTCAAAAACGCCGGGGTGGAGGTGGAAACCGAGGTGCTGGCCGCCGAGGGCCGGAACCTCAACAAGCGGTTTTTTACTTTCATGCAAAAGCTCCGGCCTTACATTATCCTCAAATGGGCCGAAACTGCCGATGGCTTTATTGCCCGGGAAAATTACGATTCCAAGTGGATCAGCAATGCCCTCTCGCGGCAAATGGTCCATAAATGGCGGGCCGAGGAAGATGCCGTGCTCGTGGGCACCAACACCGCGCGTTGCGACAACCCGCGCCTGAACGTGCGCGATTGGAGCGGGCGCGACCCATTGCGCATCGTCATTGATCGCAAGCTGGAACTACCCGCCCAGCTCAACCTCTTTGATGGTTCACAGGCCACTTTGTGCTATAATTCGGTCAAAGATGAAGTATTGCCCAACCTCGAGTTTGTCCGGGTGCGCGAAGGTGACTTTTTAACCAATATGATTGGTAACTTGTACTATCGCCGCGTACAATCGGTGATGGTAGAAGGAGGTAGCCAACTCATGAATGCCCTCTTGGCGGCCGGTCTTTGGGACGAGTTGCGGGTGTTCAGGACTGGGAAGTGTTTTGGCAAAGGCATCGGAGCCCCTCGGGTGCAAGGGCGGATTTTTTACAAAGAGCAGATCGCCGATGATGACTTGTTCGTCTTCCGGCGGGACGAATCGTTTTGACTCCCGGTCAACAAAGTTAAAATCAAGCCAATTTAAGAAAGCTTAACAGTTGGTTCGTTATCATTCTCTCCCTTGTTCCGTTAGACACCTTATCATACTTGAGGGCAGCCCGCCCATCAAGAATCTATTGAGTAAATTAATAATTTTATTTACTTAAACTCTTGAAAACAACATGAGAAATGCTGGCATGTTAGCGTTTTGTAAGGAGATTGTCGTGAAAGTAAGTTTTCATGACGTACTGTTTGAAAAGGAAGTCAAGAAAGCTTTCCGAAAATTAAGTGCGGAGGAGTTGCGTGAATTCCGGGCATGGTTACGCGAAAAATTCCGGGACAAGAGCAAGTTTGAGTACCTTTTCTGGGATGACCCAGTCGTAACGACCCATTACCTCTAATCGTTCAACCGCGTGCTGGTCTTTTGCCCAGCACGCTTTTTTTTGATCCGTACTGCATTGCAAGATGCCCTTTTTACTTGCATGGCTAAGAACGGGCCCATGATTGAACCATAACTGGGCGGTGTCGTCCACTTAGCGACCCCAATCAACCCATACCCCAGTTTTCAGTACCCCGACCGGCGGTTCATTGTTAGGAATGTACTTGTGCCAAAGCCTCCATTAAACCAGTTTTGGTATTTATTGGTCTTTTTCTTACACCTAGCAAAGTGTAGGCGTTATCTTTTTCTTCAAATAACCCCCGTATTTTGAAGCAATAAAAGGAAACTAACCAGCAAGTGCTATTTATGAAGAAATTACTGTTTGGCCTGTTGCTCGCTTTCATTGGCGGATTGCCGCTGGTAGGTCAGCACCCCATCAATCCGATTATAGATTTAGTGAAGCAAGGGGAACTGAACACTGCTCAACGGCTACTCAATGAAAATTTGGAGTTAGAGGCGGGGGATCAAGATTCACGTTTGTTGCTGGGGATGCTGTTGGCCATGACCGGCCACCACGAAGAAGCGGTGGGCACTTGGGAAGGTGGCTTGCGCCATGCCCCAACCGATTTCGCGCTCCTGTTGCACATTGGCGAAGTGCGGGTACAACAATCGGCGATGTTGGGCCAGGGCCAAATCACGTCTATGTTGCCGGCCGCCGCCGAGGGAGGCTCACAAACCCAGAAAAAAGCCCTGTTGGAATTGGCCGAACAAGCCTACGAACAAGCCCAGCAGCTCTACCCCTACCAGAGTGAGCCGACCAACCAACTGGCCACCGTGAATGAACTGCTCAACGATCACGGCAAGGCACTGGGCCTATGGGAACGATTGGTTTATACTTACCCTAGTAACGAAAACTTTTTGGTATTACTCAGCCAATGTGCCCTGCGACTAGGGCAGGAGGAAAAGGCTATGGAAGCTTTGACCCAAGCCTTGGCCCTGAACCCACACTATGCTCCGGCCTACGCCAAGCTAGCGACTTATTGGCAGGCCAAAGGTGACACGATCGAGGCCCAGATGGCCCACCAGCAACATGAATTTTATACTTGGTTGCCCCGCTTTGCCACCCTCGAGTACAGCGACCACCGCTATCAAACCTATCAACTACTAAAAAATCCGCTATTGGCCAATCAGGGCGCACGCTCGGCAATGTTGGCAGATTTGATCAACGATAAATCGGAAATGGCCTCGCGCTGGCTGGCCGCTCTTTGCTGGCACCACGGCGAAGATGAAAGCACTGAGGGTCTACTGGTCGACGAATTGGCCAGCCGTGGCATGGAAGCCGCGCCCTTGTTGGTAGAAATGATCAAAAATTCTCAGCACGATGCCCTGATCGGCAAAGTGACCATTAAATTGACTGCTTTGCGGATTCCCGGGATGTTTGATCTGCTGGTCGGTCTGTTGCCCCGCGATCGGCAAAATTATTTCTCAATGAACATCGCCTACCAATTGGCAGTGTTGGGCAACGATTTGGCCATTCCCTACCTACTGCGCGAGTTGCACCCTTCCCATGCCCAAGAAGTACTGGCTGATCACGAGTTTGACCTCAGCGATGGGGCATTAAACGATTCACGCAACCGGGCCGCGCTCGCCTTGGCTTTCTTTGATGTTCCCATTGTTGTCCAAGGACTGGAAACTGGGCTGACCGACCCCTTGATCCAGCAATCTTGTGCAGCGGCTTTGTACCGGCTCACGATGGACGAACGTTATTTGGCCCAAGTAAAGCGAAACAAGAGCCGCCCGGAAGACAGAAACGCTGATTTGGCAGCTTTTCTGCGAATTATCGGCACGAAGCAAGCAGTAGCCATTGCCAACAAACTGGAATAGACTGGTTCACGATGTTGGATTCACACTTAACCAGCACAAATTCACCAAGATAATTATCGAGCAAGGCCGCCCATTGGGCGGCCTTTTTGGCCAATCAGGCTAACCCAAATGTTTGGCAAAAAAATCCAACGTACGCTGCCAAGCCAACTTGGCGGCAGTTTCATTGTAGCGTGCCCCGGAAGTATCGTTGTGAAAAGCGTGGTTCACGCCCTCGTACAGATAGCTTTCATAGTGGATTTGGTTGGTCTTCAAGGCTTCTTCGTAGGCGGGTATGCCCGCGTTGATCCGCTCGTCCAAAGCAGCATAGTGAAGCTGCACTGCCGCCTTGATCCTGGGCACGTCGGCTGCGTTGGGCTGGCGGCCATAGAAGGCAACTGCCACTTTGAGGGAGGGCACTTGCACGGCCAGGCTGTTGGCCATGGCCCCGCCCCAACAAAAACCGACGCACCCCATTTTGCCATTGCAGTCGGGCCGGGTGGCCAGATAGGCCAAGGAATTAGCAAAATTTTGCAAACTGTCTTCGGGCTTGAGCTGGGCGAAAAGCGCGCGGGCCGCGTCTTCATCGGCGGGGGTTCCCCCCAGTGGGGCCAGCGCATTAGGGGCAATGGCCAAATAGCCCGCTTGGGCTGCCCGCCGCGCCACATCTTCAATGTGTGCGTTGAGTCCCCGGTTTTCGTGGATAACCACCACGGCCGAGTACAGTTTTTGGGCTTTGGGCCGTGCCACGTAGGCCCGCATCTCGCTGTTGGCACCTGGGTAAGTGACGTATTCGATGGCTAGACTGTCATCCGAAGTTGCCGCGGCATTGGTATAATGTGGGGCGATCAAGGGCAACACCGCTAGGGCCGCCGCCATGCTGCCGGTCAGGCGGACGAGCTTGGCCATAAATTCTTTGCGGGTCAGGGGCTTGTGGGTGTACTCATCGTAGAGCTGAATAATTCGTTGATCCATAGTGGAGCGGCTTTTGGCTAAATAAGGGGAGCTAATTTAAACTTTCTTTGGCTGCATAAGGTTAATTTGGAGAAATATATTTTGATCCCATGCCCAATATTGCCCAGTCGCGCACCCAAGGCCAGCAGGGTGTCTGGATTGCCCTCCTGATCATTTTTGGTTGGGCCAGTTTGCTGCTTTATGCCCTGTTGGCGGCCCCGATCGGTTGGACCTCCCCGGCCACTTATCTGCTCGTCCTTTTACAGACTCATCTTTACACGGGCATGTTCATCACCGCCCATGATGCCATGCACGGACTGGTTTCGCCCAAGCGGTCACTCAACCTGTGGATTGGGCGAGTGTGTGCCACTTTATTTGCCTTCAACTTCTATGACCAGCTCAACCGCAAGCACCACCTTCACCACCGTTTTGTGGGGACAGCACAAGATCCAGACTACCACGGGGGCAATTTTTTGGTTTGGTACATCAATTTTGCCCTGCAATATGTCAATGTTTGGCAGATTCTGTTGATGGCTGTTACCTACAATGTGCTGAAAATTTGGCTGCCCGCCGAAAAACTCATTGTTTACTGGATGCTGCCCTCCATCTTCTCCACCCTCCAATTGTTCTATTTTGGTACTTACCTCCCTCACCGGGGGGAGCATGCCCCGGACAACACCCACCGGTCGCGCAGCCAAGCGCTCAATCATTACTGGGCCTTTCTGGCGTGCTACTTTTTTGGCTACCACTATGAACACCACAACTCGCCCGGCACACCGTGGTGGAGATTGCCCCAAGAAAAGGAAAAGACGGTGGCCGATTGGTCGGATCGTTCATAAAAGTTTAGGCAAAAAATTTGGTGGTCTCCAGTATAGGACTTATGTTTGACCCAAAGTCAAAATGTAGGTCAGCAAACCGTTCTATCTTTAATCAGCCAATGGGTTTTTATGAACGACAGGAAAAAGAAGTAGTTATCTTGGCGGCGGCCGAACACGTTTTTGCCGCCGAAGGTTTTGTGAACGCCAAAATGGAAGCTGTGGCCCAAAAGGCCGGGATAAGCAAAGGATCGGTCTATTTCTATTTCCAGAGCAAGGAGGATCTTTACTTGGCCATTACCCACAAAGCGTTTGAAATAGTGATCCAAGCTTATCGGCGTGTGCTGGCCGATAGTGGGGGCCTGCCGGGCCGGAGCAAGGTGCTCGCCATTATGCAAGCTTATATTGGTTTTGCCAAGCAGTATTCTCTCTACCACGAGGCCATTTTCAACTATATGTCGCTAGTGCGCAACGTGGTGGAAAACTCGGCCATTGGCACCAAACAACAGGAAAGCTTAAAACAAAGTATCTATTTCAACCGGATCAAACAAATCCACAATCTACCCGTGGCCATTGTAGTGGCGGAGATCAAGGAAGGAGTACGCGATGGCAGCATCGGCAACCAACAAAACCCCCAAACCATCTATGTTACCTTGTGGGCCATGCTGATCGGGTTTGCCAAGCTCAACATCACCATGGGCGACCAAAACCAAACCATTTACCACGTCAATTCCAACGAATGGCAGGCATACCTTCTCGAGTTGGCTGAACGGATCCTGCGTGAAGGATAATTGAAACAATTGATCCGATTTAGAGTTTGGCTAAATGTCAAATGGAGCAACCCAATGCTGAATCTTAACCAATAAATACAATATATGAAAATGAACATTACTTTCGGACAAAAGGCCCTAGGCTGGTTTTTTGCCTTTTTTTTCCATCTCACTGTGGCATATGCCCAAGGAACCATCTCGGGTGAGGTAAAAGACAGTGACGGTGGCCCCATAATAGGGGCCAATGTGTCGATCCAAGGCACGACTAAAGGCTCCTTGACCGATGCCAACGGCAAGTATTCGATCGCCAATGTGGCCGCTGGTAAATACACAATAGTCATGTCGTTCATCGGCTACAAAACGGTCAAGCAAGAGGTAAACGTTGACAATGGTACGGCCAGTCTGAACTTTACGACCGATGAGGATTTGATGGCCCTCGACGAAGTGATTGTGACGGGTACTTTTGACGAGCGCACCAAGCTTGAGTCAAGTGTGGCCATTTCTACCTTGAACACCAAAGCCATTGCGCTCCGAGCCCCCCAAGGTACAGGAGACTTGCTCCAGTCGGTGCCCGGCATTTGGGTGGACAACTCGGCGGGCGAAGTGGGCAACCGGGTGGTGGCCCGGGGGGTGGCCCCAGTAGGTAACCAAAACATTGGTTTTCAATATGTTTCACTCCAAGAAGAAGGCTTGCCCATCATGGGTTCGCAGATCGGGTTTGCCGTAGTGGACATGTTTCACCGGGCCGATCTCACCGTGGACCGCTTGGAGGCCATCCGGGGGGGCAGTGCCTCGATTGCGTCGGCCAACTCGCCCGGCGGCATCTTCAACTTTATCTCCAAAACGGGCGGCCTCAAATTTGGGGGGGCAGCCCGCTTGCAAGGTGGGGTGTACAACAACGGAAAAGCCATTTACCGGGCCGATCTGGAACTGGGCGGCCCGATTGGCAATGGCTGGAACTACAGTGTGGGCGGTTTTTACCGCGTGGATCAAGGGGCCCGCAACATGGACTTCAACGCCTCGCAAGGTGGCCAACTCAAGGCCAATATCACCAAAATGTTCAAACGGGGCCAGTTCAAACTCTATGGGAAATACCTTAACGACCGCAATACTTTTTTCAAGGAGATCCCGCTGGACCCCAACGACCTCAAAAAAGGCTATGGCGGGTTTGACATTGTGAACTCTTCCACCTTTCTCAACATCAACGCTGCTGTCCCGGATGCGGGCGAGTTCCGGCAGGAAACACCGTTTGCCCAATTGCCCACGCGCCAATTTGATGCCAGCAGGGGCATCCAGAACAAAACCTTTTCGGTGGGCGCGCAATTTGATTATGACTTGGGCAAAAACTGGGGCCTGAGCGTGAATACCAAGTACAGCGATTTTGACCAAAATTATTTGCAATATCAGGGCAATATCACCATGGCCGTGGTTCCTGGAGCGTCCGATCCCGGATATGCCCAGTTTGGGGCGGGAGCTTATCCCAACATCCCCGGCCCGGTCCCGGGTTTCTTGTCGCCAACCTACACCGATGCCCGCACCGGCCAGGTGTTGGCCCGGGTGATCAACGGCCAAATCGACCCCAACACCCCCAATCTGTTGGGCCGCTATATTTTTGCTACTGCCCCGCTCAACATGAACAATCAGGTCCAAGACTGGCAGGCCTTGGCCAAGGTGAACAAACAAGCGGGCAAACACAACCTGACCTTGGGCTACTACATGGCCAATACCAAGATCAAGACCAAATGGTACGTGGATGGGATAGCAAGTTCATTTGACCAGCCCCAGCGGCCTATCCGGATCACGTTTCCCTTTGCAGGCCAAACCGTGCAAGCCACCGACCCCAATGGCTTTTTGCTCTGGAGTGGTCTGGCCTACACCGTCACCGATATGACTTCCAACATCAATGCGTTCTTTTTGAACGATTTGTGGACAGTGACCGACAAGCTGAACATTGATCTGGGCCTGCGCTACGAGATAGTCAACCACAAAGGGGTGAAGGAAGGCTGGCGAGGCGGATCGAGCGTAACGGCTGGCCAGCCTGGCTTGGCAGCATTGGGCGGACTGGATCGCAACCCACTTACAGCCTATGATCTGGGCACTCGCCTGTATAACGGGGTGACCTATCCTTGGGATGAAACCTATAATTATTGGTCGGCCTCCCTAGGTTTCAACTATAAGCTCAACGAGCGCTCGGCCCTTTACCTGCGCGGCTCACGGGGCAACAAAGCTCCTGAACTGGATTATTATGCCAACAACTTTGTGAACGTGCCCATCACCCGTGGGGTGGTCGAGACGGTGACCCAAGCGGAGCTGGGGTACAAGGTCAGCTCCAAAAAATTGTCGGCCACTTTCACCGGCTTTTACAGCTACCAAGACAATGTGTTGCTGCAATTGTTCATTACGGCGGGGGCCAACAGCTTCTTCACCGACCCCACTTTCAATGCCACCCGCACAGTTGGGTTGGAGATTGAGACCGTCTGGCAGCCGATCAAAGAATTCAATGTCCGTTTCTCGTCCACTTTGCAAGACCCGCGCTTTGCCAAGTTGACTTACCTCAACACCAACCGGGGCACTGATCGCACCCGTTTCTTCAACGAGGACTTTTCGGGCAACCGGGTGGACTATTTGCCCGCTATCATGCTTGATATCACCCCAACAGTGAAGTTTGGCAAATTTAGCCCCTACATCAACTACCGCTATTTTGGCAAGCGCTACGGCAACCGCCGCAACACGATCGAGCTTGATCCCTATAGCGTAGTGGGTGCGGGAGTGATGGTGGAGTTCAGCAAGTTCAACATTGGCGTCCAAGCCACCAACTTGTTCAATAGCACCGGCTTGCTCAACTTTGGTGGCTACGGTGCGTTCAGTTCCACCGCCGAGGATCTGGCCGTAGGCGGAATCCAAAACCCACAAGGCGGCACATTGTCCAACTCGAACATCACGGCCCTCAACGCGGCCAATAACCCGATTTGGATGCGCCCCATGCTGGGCCGCCAGATCTTGCTCTCACTTACCTATAATTTCTAGGTAGGTTTGCCAGTGTGAGATTGGCTAACAGCCAAAAAACCAGTAGGCCAAAGCCCCACAAACTGCTGGGCTTTGGCCTACTGGTTTTTTCATCAAACGGCTAAGAACGTGTTAGAGAACTAAAAATGTAAAAATTAAATTTAGGACAGCAATTTAATTTTTTAAAAGTAGTCAAAATTTTTAATGTGGTCATATTTTGTATTCAACACTCATAAAACAGGCTCTTTAGTAGATTTCAATCGGTGTCTATTTTTACTTAATGAATATAAATTAGACTATTTTGTGCAGCTAGCTAGAGCGTTCTAAAATTAAGTAACTGATAATCAAATAAAGAAGTTTCCCAACAAGTGCTAGCTGATCCAACGCTTCTATTAAAGTCAAAAGTACAAAAAATCCCGACCTTAAGATTAAAAGGCCGGGACAAAATAATATACGGAAGGACACGGATGCTAGAACAAAATCAGCAACAACGCACCCAAAGTAAGTGAGGCAGAAACCAAGGCGAGTGCGACACCCAACCAACGCAAATTTTTGTTGAAAGCAATGTCTTCAATGATTACAATAGTGTCGGAAGTTTGGCCGGGAATTGAAAAAAATTCACTGCGGCGGCTCGATCCGCCTACGCTCATTGCCGACGATTTTTCCAAGCTACCTAAATAGCGAACCTCGTTTCCTGAGCTTTCATTGATATTGGTAGAAGAAAGAATCAAAGAATTCTTCATTTTCTCAAGTGGTTGATAATAAAAAATTATGAGCTAACTGATGAGGCAAGCGTAGTTCTTGATTGAAATAAATCTGATTCAGTTTACCCAACCATTATTCAAGTGCAGCAGACTAGAACTAGGATACAATATTAACTAATATTGAAGTAAGTTGGTTCTATGTTTAGGAAAAAATATGTGATTTTAGGGATTAATAGTATGTTTAAAGCAAGAAAAGACAAACTGTTAACAGAAAAAACCTAACTCAACCTTGATTGGCCATTAATGTACCTTGATAACGGAAATATAACTATCCTTATTATTTGTAGTAAGAAATTTATTTTAATAAACGATGTCGAACGAAA
This sequence comes from Cytophagales bacterium, assembly GCA_038209965.1. Classification (GTDB taxonomy): domain Bacteria; phylum Bacteroidota; class Bacteroidia; order Cytophagales; family Thermoflexibacteraceae; genus JALONO01. Next base: position 38,140 of record JBBQXF010000032.1, read on the forward strand.
GAAAGGTGTTGATGGGCATCCCTCCCAATGCGTGGGAACACCCCGCCGATCGTGCTGCGCTGCGGGCTTTGAAGAATGTGCCCGGGCTGGATGCCATTCTAAAGTTTGTGTTGGGCAATACCACCGAGCGTTGCGGCTCATCACCCTGGCCTCCTCCGTGCGCGTGACGGATCGCCAGTTCCCCCGCGTCTATGCGCTCCACTTGGAGGCATGCCGCCTGCTCGATATGCCTTACGTGCCCGAGGTGTTTGTGTCCCCAAGCCCGTTTCTCAATGCTGGGGCGGTGGGCATGGATAAACCGTTCATCACGCTCAACTCGGCCACGGTCGATTTGTTGACCGACGACGAACTGTTGGCCATCATCGGCCATGAACTGGGCCACATCAAGAGTGGAACCGCGAGAGCGAGTTGAGCGCCGACCGGGCTGCCCTGCTCACGGTTCAGGAGGTGGATACGTATGTGAGGCTGTTGATGAAAACCGCTGGGGGAAACAATGTGTCGCAAATGGATCTGGGCGAATTTATTAAGCAGGCCGAGGAATACAATGCGGACGGTTCAGTGCTGGATACTGTTTATAAATTCCTCAACATTCTCAGCGTGTCCCATCCCTTCCCCGTTACACGGGTGCTGGAACTGATCGGCTGGGTGCGCTCTGGCGACTACGATAGCTTGCTCAACGGCAATTACCGCAAGGCGGAGAACACTTTTTTTGACGATGTGAAAGAAGCGGCCTCTTCATACCGCTAGGGTGCGACCAACGCAACCCCCAACTTGGATGAGGTGAAAGACAATGTGAAGAAAGGATTTCAACAGGCCAAGGATATGTTTGACGATCTGATAAAGAAAAAATAAACGGCAATGCCGTGCCCACGCTCAGTAAACGGCGGCCACTCCACCTATTCGGCAAAAATCCCTTCCAGTTCGATTTGCAGGTCGGGGAAGAGGAACGCCTGCACTGGCCCGTCGCCCGGGTAGGTCTGGTGCAGGTGGTATTGGTTGTCATCGGCCAGCACGTATTGTTGCAGCACTTCCTCATGGGGGAAAATGATCCAATATTCTTTCACCCCGTTTTCTTGGTAAAGCTCGTATTTGGTCTTGAGGTCTTGCTTGGAGTTGCCTTTGGCCAGGATCTCGATGATCAGATCGGGTGCGCCGAGGCAGCCCCGCTCGTCCAGCTTTGCCTTGTCGCAGATGATGGAGGTCGGGCTGGATCACGGTGTAAACTTCATTGTCCAACTTTCCCAAGGGGTTTTTGACCAAGCGCACATCAAAAGGCGCTGTGTAAATCTTGCAATGGGCCCCAATTGCCATTTTGTTCAAAAAAAGACCGAACAGATTGGTAATGATTTCTTGGTGCCGCCGATTGGGGGCGGGCGACATTTTGGCCAGCTTGCCCCGGATCAGTTCCACGCGCTCATCCAGCCGCCAGAGCAAATAATCGGCGTAGGAATAAACCGCATCCAAATCCAATTGGGATAGGCTGGTGATGGTTTGGGTGGGCATGGTCTGGTTTGGATTTGACGGTAAATTACACATTTTCCATTCATTTATTTGTTGGGCAGTGCAGCTAATATCCGTTGGACCACCCCATCAATTGCGCCATTGTCCAGCCACCGGACAACGGCCACCAGCTCATTTTCCGGGTCGACATAGACGATGTTGGTCCCGTTGCCCACGTGATAAAATGCCGAGGCGGGCGCACTGGGCATCAGTTTTCGGCCAGTGTTCAAAAACCAGTTCATGTAGCCGCAAGTAACCTGCGCGGGTGTGGGGGTGAGCGATTGCTTCACCCACTGCTCAGAGAGCAATTGCCGGCCGGCCCATTGGCCCCGGTGGAGGCTGAGTAGGCCGAAGCGGGCCAGATCATGGGCATTGATGAACATTCCCCCGCCCCAGTGCCCGCCCCCGCTCACCACTTGCACCGCTTGTCCGTCCACCACGATCCACGAGTTGCGGTAGCCGGCCCAACGCCAAGTGCTAGAGGCCCCGATCGGATCCATGATCCGCGTTTTGAGCACTTGGGGCAGCGGCTTGCGCCATACACTGGTGGCAGCGAGGGCCAACACATTCACCCGCACGTCGTTGTATTCATACACACTCCCGGGCAGTTGGCGAGTGCGCGTTCGCCACTCCGCCGGTTGGTCGCTGGGGCGGTCGGCCCAGTCGGGCTTGCCCCAGAGCGTCCCCTCCCAGTCGCTGGTTTGGCGCAGGAGGTGGTCCCAGGTGAGGGTTCGGTTGTGGGCTGAGGCAAACGGTTGGAGCAAAAATGGCTGCCCCTGTTCCTCGGCAGGCCGGGTCAGTGGTTGGCCATATGGCTCGATGGGTGGCACATACGGCGCAACGGTATCGTTGGCACTGCGGATCAATCCATCGTCAACGGCCAGCCCCACGATCACCGAGAGGAAACTTTTGGTCACGCTGTGGGTCATGTCGGGCCGATCTGGTTCGCCCCAAGCGGCCACTACATAGCCTTTATAGATGATCAGTCCGGTCGGCTCGCCCCGGTCGGCAAATGGGCCGATGGCAAACCCGAAAGGTTCGCGGCCAAAAGTGCGGTCGTGGTTGGCCTCCATGCTGCGCGGGTTTTTGCTCTCGCTGGCTTGCGCAAAAGCGATGGCAGTTTGCAGTTTGGCTGGATTCAAGCCCAGTTCGGCGGGCAGTTTGCGCGCCCAAGTGTGGGCCGGGGGAAAGTAAGCGGGCACCGCAACAGCCTTGGCCTTCTTTTGGGCCAAAGTTGCGAGGGCCAAATTGGCCAGTAGCAAAGTGATTAGGAACCGGTATTTCATTTTTTGGCGGGAAAGTAATTTGATATACACTTGCCTCTGGGCTTGGGCGATGGCTGGTTTGCACCGCTCATTCCCCCAAAAGCTCCCGGACGAACTGGTTGTTCTGGACATAACTCTCGTGCATGGGTGCGCCTTCGGGTACCGCACCCTCGAGCTGGATCCAGCCTTCGTAACCGATTTCGTCCAATACCTGCCGCACTTTTTGGTAATCGACTATGCCCTTGCCCAGCAGTGCCCCGTTTTCTTTGAAGTGAAACTCGCAGATCTGGTGGCGGCCCAGCCAGCGGATCTCCTCATAGATTGGATAGCCGCGCACGCTGGAGTTGCACACGTCATAATAGACTTTTACGGCACTGGATCCCACCGTGTTGATGATTTCCATGTGTTCGCGAGCACTCAGCCACGACTCAATGCCCAAGATTACCCCAGCTTTTTCGGCAAGGGGGGCCACTTTTCGCAGCCGTTCAATCACCACTTGTTTGCCCGGCTCATCACCTCGGAGGTCACCTTTTTCAAAAAACGCCAATAACACCACATTGGTTTTCAGTTTAGCGGCCACCTCAATACTGTTGGCCACCCAAGTTTCGGCGCGGGGATCCGATTTGTAGGGAGTGTAGTTCAGCTCCCCGATGGCCAGTCCGCCCACTTCCACGCCAAACTGTTTGGCGGCGGCTTTATAGGCCCGTTGCACCTCGGGGCGGCGCAGGTGCATATCGTCGGCGAGGGTGCCCAAGCTGATCTGCACCCCGTCCAGCCCGATTTTCTGGGCGGTTTCCAGTGCGCTGACCTTGGCCATTTCGTTGATCGACCAGTCACAGGCCCCAATTTTAAAACGGCGCTTGCGGCCCGCCGGAGCAGCAAACAGTGGGGCAAAGGCGCCAATGGCCAGGGCCGAAGCTCCGGCAGCCAGGTGTTTGAGCATGGTACGGCGGGTGTTCATGACGGAAGGTGGTTGGTGGCTTGGTTTACAAACATACGCAAGTTTGGTCAATCATTGGGTATGGCACTCGGCCAAAAAGTGGTAAATTGCACCTGACCACGTCAGCTATCTACCACTATAAATTGGGCAACCATGCGAAAATTTGGACTTATCGGCAAAAAGCTGTCTTATTCCTTTTCCAAAAAATACTTCACCGAGAAATTTGCCCGGGAAAATATCCAAGATGCGCAATTCGATCTCTATGAACTGCCCCAAGCCGAAGACTTTTTGCAATTGGTGGCCGATACCCCTGATCTGCGCGGGGTAACGGTGACCATCCCCTACAAACTGGAAGTGATGCCGCTGCTCCACTCCATTGACCCGGTGGCCCAGCGGATCGGGGCCGTCAATGTGATCAAAATCGGTCCTGAAGGCCAGCTC
>JBBQXF010000033.1:0-41765 GCA_038209965.1 Cytophagales bacterium
ATCGGCAACCAGACGGACAGCCGAAAACCAGGGCCCGTGGGGCTAAAAATATCGGTAACCAGACGAACAGCCGAGAACCAAGGCCCGTGGGGCTAAAAATATCGGTAACCAGACGAACAGCCGAGAACCAGGGCCCGTGGGGCTAAAAATATCGGTAACCAGACGAACAGCCGAGAACCAAGGCACGTGGGGCCGAAATATCGGCAACCAGACGGACAGCCGAAAACCAGGGCCCGTGGGGCTAAAAATATCGGCAACCAAACGGACAGCCGAAAATCAAGGCCCATGGGGCCGAAATATCGGTAACCAGACGGACAGCCGAGAACCAAGGCCCGTGGGACCGAAATATCGGCAACCAGACGGACAGCCGAGAACCAAGGCCCGTGGGGCCGAAATATCGGTAACCAAATGGACAGCCGAGAACAAAGGCCCGTGGGACCGAAATATCGGTAACCAAATGGACAGCCGAGAACCAGGGCCCGTGGGGCCGAAATATCGGTAACCAGACGAACAGCCGAGAACCAAGGCCCGTGGGGCCGAAACAATAAAAACATGGCAAACACTTACACACAAATACACCTTCAATTTATTTTCGCACCAAAATATCGTGCATCTTTGATTCATGCCGATTGGGAAAATGAGTTATATAAATACATCACCGGTATTGTTCAACACAACAAAAGCAAAATGATTTGCATAAATGGTATGCCCGACCATCTGCATATCCTTGTTGGTTTTCATACTACCCAATCTATTGCTGATTTCATGCAGGATGTAAAGGCGGGCTCATCAAAATGGATCAATGATAATAAAATGACCAAATCAAGATTTGAATGGCAATCGGGTTATGGTGCATTTTCCTATTCCAAATCGCAATTACCCGATGTAATCAGATACATTGAAAACCAAAAAGAACACCACCGAAAAAAATCTTTTCTGGAAGAATATAAATTATTCATGGAAAAATTTCAGATTGCATATGACGAAAAATATATTTTTAATGAGCCGGAATGAACCTCGTGCCATGCCTACGGCATTGGACTTTTTCATGTGGAACTTTGCTACCGATATTTTATGCCTAACGGCATTTATCATCTTGGCCGACCAATAAACTTTTATCAACCTTCTAAACCAACAGTAAAGATGAAATTTAATAAAGATATGTGAGAAATTGTAAGGCTTGGAGAGGTTTGTGAGAAAATCAAAACGATTGATTATCGTAAGCAACAAGGAATATTTCATCATATAGATATTGGTTCAGTTGATTCTAATTCAAAAAGAATTGCTGAAATTCAAGAAATTGATTGGATAGATGCTTCTTCAAGAGCAACGCAAGTCATCAAAAAAGATGATACATTATTTTCAACGGTCAGAGTAAATCTTGAAAGAATTGTTTTGATTGATAAAGAAATTTCAAATGGTATCGATTCAACGGGATTTACAATTATAAGAGCAAATAAAAAATCAAATCCTGAATATCTTTTTTATTCGGTTAGTTCGCCTATTTTTATTGAAAAACTATGCTTACCGTAAAAAGGAACGGCTTATCCTGCTGTTTCAGATAAAATTGTCCTTAATGAAGCAATCTCCCTGCCGCCACTTTCGGAGCAGGTGCAAATAGCGGGCTTGTTTCAGGGCATAGAAGCGGCGGTGTCGGCGGTGGATGCGCAGGAAAGGAGTTTGAAGGGGTTGAAACATAAATTACTTAGCGATTTGTTCAGTGAAAAAAAATCGTTTGGCAATCATTTAAAAGAAAAGGATTTTGAAACTGTAAAGTTTGAAACCATTGCTATCAATATTTCAGAAAGAGTAGAACCCAAGAAAACCGAACTAAAAACTTGTGTTGGCTTAGAACATTTGGATGCTGATAGCCTGAAAATAGAAAGAACAGGAACGCCTGATGCATCTGCCAACGATGATTTTGATTTCAAACAAAAGTGGGCAATGGACAAAGACAAGCAAGAAAAGTGGTGGAGAAATTCAATGATACTAATTCTTCATTGGAATTCTTGATTGTCACAGCAAAATTATTGACAGGTTTTGATTCTCCGATCTTGCAAACCATGTATTTGGATAAATCGCTGAAAGACCACACCCTTTTGCAAGCCATTTGCCGCACCAATCGTTTATTTCCCAATAAAAATTTCGGCAGAATAGTTGATTACTTTGGCGTGTTTGACGATACCGCAAAAGCATTGGCATTTGACGAAGAAAGTGTAAAACAAGTTATCACCAATTTGCAGGAGTTAAAAGATAAATTGCCTGAATGGATGGAAAAATGTTTGACCCATTTTCCCGGGGCTGACAGAACACTTTCAGGGTTTGAAGGTTTGCAAAAAGTACAGGACTGCATCAACACCAACGATAAAAGAGATGCTTTTGCAAGAGATTTCAGTAGCTTAAGCAAGTTGTGGGAAGCCTTATCGCCTGACCCTGTAATTAATGGCTTTGAAAAAGATTATAAATGGTTGTCGCAGGTTTACACTTCGGTAAAGCCAACCTCAGATGACAACGGTAGATTGTTGTGGCACGCTTTGGCGCACAAACCACGGCACTCATACATGAGCATATTCATGTTTTGGGCATCAATTATGACATGGAAGACATGATTTTGGATGTGGACGTGATTGATGATTTAATGAATAAGAAAGACCCAAAGCAAGCCCAGATGGTATTGAAAATGCTGAGTAGTCGACTAAACAAAAAAGAAAACAATCCAGCCTTCAAACGCCTAAGCGAAAGATTGGAGGATATTCGTGACAAAGCAGAAAAGGGACTTATCAATTCTATTGAATTAGTCAAGAAATTTTGTCAATTAGCAAAAGAAACCCTACAAGCCGAGAAAGGAACCGGGCCAGAAACCGAACAGAAAAATGCCAAAGCTGCATTGACAGAATTGTTCCTTGAACTCAAAAACGACACAACACCAGCCATTGTGGAACGTATTGTAACCGATATCGATAATATCGTTAGGATAGTTCGTTTTGATGGTTGGCAAAACTTAGCAGTCGGAGAAAAAGCGGTAAAACGGGAATTGCGAAAAGTGCTTTGGACAAAGTATCAAATCAAAAATGACGATTTATTTAATAGAGCCTACGATTATATCAAGGAATACTACTAATGCCAATTTTGTTGGTGAGTACAATTGATAATATTGTGTTTCGGCACACGACCAAAGTTTTCACTAAAGCTTGCAACGCTACCGCCGAAGTAAATTGGTTCAATAAATTTCAACGCTTCAAAAAATAGGGCACAGCCCGACCCTCCCGCCCAAGCGGGGTTCTACCGCACAAAACCTCCGGCCGGCCTCCGTTGTTCCGGCCAATTTGATCAACTCAGAGGGAAAGCAGGTCGGTCATGGCAAATACCCCGGTTTTGCCCGGCAGCCATTCGGCCGCTAGCAGTGCCCCTTGGGCAAACCCGCGCCGGCTGCGAGCATCGTGCCGGATCTCGATCACGTCGATGTCCGATTGGTAGGTCACCACGTGGGTGCCGGGCACATCGGGTATCCGGTAGGAGCGGATGGGGATAGTGCCCAGAGGGATTTTTTCGTACTCGTCTTGCGCGGCCAAGCTGGTGAACTGGTCAGATAACCGGAGGATGTCGGCCGCAATGGCCAGTGCTGTACCGCTGGGGCTGTCCTTTTTCTCGGTGTGGTGGGTTTCCTCCAAGCGCACTTGATAATGCGGTTGGCTGTTCATCAGGGTGGCCAGCACTTGGTTTAGCTTCAAAAAAATGTTGACCCCGATGCTGAAATTGGCACTGTAGAGGAACGCCCCTTCGTGTGCGAGACAAAACTCATCGGCCTGGGACTTGTGATCGAGCCAGCCCGTGGTGCCGCTCACAACGGGCACCCGATGGCGCAGACAGTGCACCACATGCGCAAGAGCTGCCTCGGGGCCGGAAAATTCAATGGCCACATCGGTGTTCTCGGTGGTGATCAGGGCCAAGTCTTGGGGATTGTCAACGCTCACGCGGTGGGAGATGGTGTGCCCGCGCCCAATGGCGAGCTGTTCAATGGCCTGGCCCATTTTGCCATAGCCGATCAGTGCGATTCTCATACGGGCAGTGCTATTTGTAAAGGTTGGTGTCGATTTGCAAGGGCCGGTTGAGCCGTTCCTCGAGCGAAATGAACGTCTCGGTGCGCTCAATGCCCTTGACCCGCTGAACCTTATTGTGCAGCACATCCATCAGGTGGTTAGTGTCGCGGCAGATGACCTTGGCCCAAATGCTGTACGCGCCGGTGGTGTAGTTGACGGTCAGCACCTCGGGGATTTTGGCCATTTCGGAGCACACTGTTTCGTACAGGGAGCTTTTTTGGAGGTAGATGCCCAGAAAAGCGGTGATGTCATACCCTAGTTTGCTAAAGTCGATGATGAGCGAAGCCCCTTTGACCACCCCCATCTTCTCCAGTTTCTTCATCCGCACGTGGACTGTGCCGCCCGAAACAAACACCTTTTCCGCGATTTCGGTATAGGGGGTCTTGGCGTCCTTCATGAGTTCAGACAATATTTTGATGTCTATATTGTCAATCTCCAAATTTTTATCGTTCATTGGGGAGTCAAATTTTAATTTTCTTAAATAAAACCTTTAAAATTGCGAAAAATGTATATTTTAAAACAAAACCTTGATAAATTAGCAAAAATTGCGCAAAATGTTTTACATTTGTGTTGTTGAAAAGACAACGTCAATGTAGGGTGATGAAACTGGCAGTCATGCCCTCCCGTCCCGGGGGTGGGGAGTCTGGGACAAACTACTGGTCATAAAGTGAGTTGTTTAACTGGCTCACCTTGCTACCTGAAGCTAACCACCCCGTGAAGGTTCGACTCCTTCCCCTACAGCAAAAGTAATTATGTGTTGTTTATTGGTTAAGGTTAAAAGATGGTATGCACATGCGTACCATTTTTTATTCGTAGCAAAAATAAAGGTTTTTTTTTGAAAGATTTTAAATGACGGCCCAACAAGCGGGAATGGATTATTGATTTGTTAAAATAAAGCCCTTTTAATTACGAATATTAAAAATATTACAAAATTTCATTAATAAATTTTTAATATAGTCCGGTTTATTTTAGTTTTGCCCACAGTAAGTTGAATGACAATGTAGGGTGATGAAACTGGCAGCCATGCCCTCCCGTCCCGGGGGTGGGGAGTCCGGAACAAACCTTGGCGCAAAGGTGAGGTGGCTGATCAGCTCACCTTTGTGCAAGGCTAACCGCCCCGTGAAGGTTCGATTCCTTCCCCTACAGCTAGCATGTGTTTATTTTTATGTGTTGTTTATTGGTTAAGGATAAATCGGGCCGGCTTTGCTGGCCCGATCTATTTTTGGCAAAAAAGGCGATGGTTTGTTGCCAAAACCATCGCCTTTGATTGATCAAGTGTTGGATCGGATTACCGTCTACGGCGGCCTCCCGAGGAGCGGCGGCTGGAAGAACCCGAGGAACTTTTGCCGCTGCTGCCACTGCTCACCCCGCTGCCCCGGCTGCGGCCCGAGGAGTTGCTGCGGGTCACGCGGTCGTTGACTTTGCTCTTGAAGGCCGATCCGCCGCCCGGCCGGCTGTGGAAAGTTGGGTTGGCCCGTTTGCCTTGATCAGAGTAGGTGCCGTACATTGGGCGGCCATTGGACAACGCCCCGTAATAGGGCCGGCTCGTCCCCATGTAATTGCCCCGGTAGTCCATGTAGGAATTGCGGTTCACCATGCCACCCACCAGCCCGAGCATATTGCTCATCATGGCGTATTGGCCATAAAATTCCCAGAACGAAGTGCCACTGCTATTGCTCCGCCAGTTGCCGTATTTTTCGTTGCCCACATATTGGGAATAACCGGGTGGCACCACCGACTTGGTGAGTTTGCCGTCCACTTTGGCCGCTATTTCCATCCCCATGTTGTTTTCATTTTTCAAAAAAAAGGCTTCATCCACTTCCATCCAGTCCGTGACCCGCTCTTGCGGCACGCTGTCCTTGAGGGTAATGATCTTGTATTTGTGCTTGTACGTGTCGCTCCCAAAATTATCTTCCATGTCCATATCAAAGAGCATGACGGTAAAAGTGGGCTCTTTGTCCATGTCCCGGATCAGGTTGTCAAGTGGCGATTTAACAAATTTGCGCTCGTCTGATGAACAAGCGGCCATCAAGAAAATGACGGGCAAAATGAAAATTAGTTTTTTCATGTTTTTTGATTGTGTCTTTTTTGTTTATACGAAAATACCCGCTCTAAAGTTGTTGGGTCAATCTGGCAATAAAGGTAGCCAAAGTCAGCCATTTTTGGTGTCCCAACGTAATAACGGAATCTTTTTTGCATTGGTTCACGATAACTTTGTACTTTTATTGTAAAGGCGGCGTTATTCTTGGCAGTTGTGGTCTGTACTTTGTTATAGATTAATGGTATTTGCCCGAACCTCATTTTCTAACCAAACGCCAAAATCTTAAAATGGCGGATCGATTAATCCCAGAAAATTTCGCTCAGGCGGTTTATTTTCTACTAGCATTACTGTGTTTATCAGCTACCCCGGTCCTAGCTCAAGGGCGGTTGGCAACTTTTACCCGTTTTTCGGTCGAAAACGGGCTGTCCCAGAACACCGTTCAGTGTGTGTACCAAGATCGGCAGGGGTTTGTCTGGATCGGTACCCAGTCGGGCCTAAACCGCTACGACGGGTATTCGTTCACTACTTTCCGCCATGATCCTAGGGACTCCACCAGCATTTCTGATAACATGGTTTGGTCGATCCATGAAGACCAGCAGGGCCGCCTATGGATCGGTACCGGGAAGGGCCTCAACTTTATGGATCGCCGGGCCCAGCGTTTTGAAAAATACCCCAACAAAGGTGGCAACTCTCCCAATGCACCCGAAGGCCGGGTATTCACCATCTTTGAGGATCGCGGCCAACTTTGGCTGGGTACTGATCGGGGAGTGATCCGTTTCAATCCCGAAAGTGAAAAATTCACCAATTATGCCTTAATAAAAGGCAACGGCCCCAATTTGGGTTCGGTATATAGTATTACCGTCGATAAAATGGGCAATATTCTTGCCGCCTCCCTTGGGCGCGGGGTACTCGTGTACCGGGCCACTTCCGATCAGTTTGAGCCCTACCCACTGTACCCCAAGAATTTACAGAACGATTATGTGACCAGGCTTTGGCGGGACAGCAACGATAACCTGTGGGTGGGCACCCTCAAGGGATTGCGCAAAATATACCCCGACAGCCGGGCCGCGCTGATTTACCAAAACCAAGAAGGCCAATCCAACAGCCTGAGTGCAAATTACATAACGGCCATTACCGAGGATAAACGGGGCAATATCTGGGTGGGCACTCTGGAGAACGGCCTAAACTGCCTGTTGTCAGCTATAGAAAATGATGCCCCCGCATTTGTCCACTTCACTGCCGATACGAGAAAACCCCAATCGATGGGCAGCAACTTCATCAGTTCGCTGTTTACCGACCGATCGGGCATCGTCTGGATTGGGAGCAACGGCGGCGGTTTGAGTCTCTACGACGATGGGAAAGATAAGTTTGAGCTGTTCCAACATGTGGCCGGCAATCGTTTTTCGTTGAGCAATGACTTGGTAAAAGGGCTGTGTGCGGGCAGTGATAGTACCATTTGGATTGCCACTGGCGGTGGCGGCCTGAACCGGTTTGACCTCCGCACCAAAACATTCCAAGCCTACCTGCACCAGTCCTCCGAGCAGGGCAGTTTGGCCGACGATTACGTTACCTGCGTGATCCAAGGGCGCAACAAGGACATTTGGGCGGGGACAATGCGGGGGCTGTCGCACCTGCGGGCCGGTGGCCAACCCAATCGCTTTGCCACCTTGCAGAGTGACATGGCGGGTTTGAGCGAGAACCACATCACTTGTTTGCTCGAGGACCGGCAAGGGGTAATCTGGATTGGTACCCACGATGGCGGCCTCAATTATTATTTGCCACCTACCCAACAGTTTGGCCTCTATAAAAGCAGTACCCATACCGCGGGGGCCATTAGCGACAACACCATCCAAGTAATTTATGAGGATCGCGATGGCGATCTTTGGGTGGGCACTGGCGATGGGCTGAACCGGTTTGACCGCCAAAAAGAAGCGTTCAAAGTCTATAAAAATCTGGCTGGCGATACCACTTCCTTGATCCACAATAGCATTAAGTGCATTTACCAATCAGCCGAAGGATCCATCTGGATCGGTACTTCGGGCGGGCTGGCCCAGTTTGACAAAAAAACCAATAAATTCCGACAATTTGACCAAGAGGATGGTCTGCCCAGCAACAACGTGAACAGCATCCTGGCCGACGGTGCCGGAAACTTGTGGATTGGCACGTCAGCCGGGCTGTCGCATTTTCGTGTCAGCAAAAATAGTTTTCAAAATTACGACGAATACGACAACCTGCAAGGCAAGGAGTTTTCGCCCAATGCCGCATTCCGGGCGAGTTCGGGCGAGATGTATTTTGGCGGGACGCACGGGCTGAACGTATTTCACCCCGCCCGGATCCGCAACAATGGGTTTGTACCGCCCATCTCGCTCACCCATTTGGAAGTGCGGGGCAAAGCGGCCACCGACCAAGTTGCGCCAGCCAATGTAGTGTCATTGGAAGAAGAAACTGAAATTTCGCTACCTTATGACCAAAATGATCTGGCCTTTCATTTCGTTGGGCTGAGCTTCCGCCACCCCGAAAAGAACAAATATCGTTATTACTTGGAAAATTTTGACTATCGCTGGAGCGTTCCCTCCGATGGCCGAGTGGCCCGGTATTCCAATCTGCCCCCGGGCGACTATGTGTTCAAGGTTAAAGCCAGTAACAGTGATGGCGTTTGGAACGATGCCCCGGCCGAGATCCGGGTCAGCATCCGCCCGCCGTTCTGGGCCACTTGGTGGTTCCGGGTATTGGCTGTGGGCGTGCTGGGCCTTGTCATTTATGCCACCTACCGGATCCGGATTCAAAATGTCCGGTCGGCCAATCAGCGGCTGGCCCGCCAAGTGGCCGACCGGACCCAAGAAATCGTGGCCCAGCGCGATACCGTTGAGCGGGCCTACACCAGCATCAAGGTCATCAGCCAGATCGGCCGGCAACTCACCTCCGAACTGCACCAAGAAGAGTTGATCGGTACTGCCTTTGCCAGCATCAGCCGTTTGATGGATGTCTCCATGTTCCGGGTGGGGATTTTGGATCCCGACACCAAGCAGTTGGTTTTCAGTGGTTTTGCGGGCAAACAGGCCATTAAGCCATACAGCCACAACACCGAATCTGGGGTGAAACGACTGTCGGTCATTTGTTTTCAATTTCAACTGGAGATTTTTATCAATGATTTTGACCGGGAAGCTCCCGAATACATTGGCGATGAATATAAACTATACCAAGTCAATCGGCCCGGATCGGCCATGTATTTGCCGTTAAGTATTGATAATCAAGCAGTTGGTGTTTTGACAGTGCAAACTCACCAAAAACATGCCTATACCGAAGAGCATTTGAACATCCTGCGGACGCTGGGCATTTACACCGCTATTGCGATCGATAACGCCGTTACCTATGGCAAGCTGACCGAGGCCAACCTGACCATTGAACGGCGCAATGAGCACATACTGAGCGGTATCCGCTACGCCCAAAAAATTCAGCAGGCCATCTTGCCCGACAGCGAAATGATGCACAGAGCCATTCCCCAGCATTTTGTTTTTTATCAGGCCAAAGACATCGTTTCGGGTGATTTCTACTGGTACTATCAAATGGGCCACAAAACCTATGTGGCCGTGGTGGACTGCACCGGCCACGGTGTGCCCGGGGCGTTCATGTCGATTATTGGCAGCAACCTGCTCAACGAGATTGTGGTGCGCAAGGGCATCAGTGAACCAGCGCAGATTTTGCAGGAATTGCACCTCGGGGTTCGGTTGGCCCTCCAGCAAGACGATAAAGCGAATGATGATGGCATGGACGTTGGCCTGTGCCTCATCAAACGGTTGGGGGAAGTGACCATCCTGACATTTGCCGGGGCCAAACGCCCACTTTTCTTAGCCCGCCGCGACAAGATTGAGATCATCGAGCGAGAATACGATGCCGCGTTGGACCTAAAGCCCCAAGTAATTTTGTCCAAAAAGCCCCCGCAGTTCTCGATCCATGAATTTAAGGGCAACAAGAAATCAGTGGGGGGACGGCAGAAAGAAGCGCGCCGCGTGTATGAGCAACAGGACATCCGCATTGAAAAGGGGGACATCATTTATTTGAGCACCGATGGGTTCACCGACCAGAACAACCCTGACAAGGAAAAGTACGGAACGCCCCAGCTCAAAGAATTGCTGCACCACCTCGCACCCCACCCCATGGGCGAGCAACGGGAAAAATTATTGGCCATTTTCCAACAGTACCGGGGGAAAGAAACCCAACGCGACGATGTGACCCTAATTGGAATCCAGTTGTAGGGAGGAGTTTCGCCCCGACTAGCTGGCAGTAGTTTAATCCCGTTAAGTTAGCCTACGTTTTGACATTTATTGATTATCAACTGCGTACACAAAAACACTTTTACGACCAGTCTGGCTTTAACCCGCCGAACGGCAAAATTTCTGGGGAGCAAGCACCAGGATCTAGCCTCAAGACTACCAAGATTCTCACCCCCGTGGCAACGCAACAGGCGGGCCGCCCCCGGTCAAGAAAAAGTTAATTGGATAATTTGGATATATTTAAAACGGTTCTTATTTTTGGGCAGCCAACCTCACCACTCAATGCCCAATAAAGTTGCCTTGATTGCTGGTTTGGGCCAACACCTTGTGATTTGCTTGTATTTTCGTAGGGCCGGCGTGGTGAAGTTTTCGCCAGCCAGTACCTAAACTTAAGAGAATGTAGCGAAATTATCGCGGCGCATTTTATCTTGCTGGATCAGTTCACCGATAACGCCGAAATAAGTGCAACTTTTTAAGAATAAACGCAAGGGTTGCGTTTATGGAGATGTTATAAACAATTTTGGATTTAAAAATGGAAACATACCACGACTACGTAATAAAGGACGGAAAATTTATTGGGAAATTTGATGAAATGTATCAAAAATTTGATGACCCTTGGACTCAAATGACACAGCCGAATAAGTATTCAAGAATGGCGGGAATAATGCATTTGACTAACTTCAAGATTAATTCAGTTTTGGAGTGTGGGTGTGGACTTGGATACTATGCTAACTGGATAAATCAGGAAACAAAAATTATCCCCAAAAGTATAGATATCTCCCCTATTGCTATACAGAAAGCAAGAAAGCTATTTCCAAAGCTAGATTTTGAAGTTGCAAATATTAGTACTGACCTAAGAAAATACTCCAATTATGATTGCATAATATTCGCAGAATTAGTGTGGTATATACTTCCAGACTTAAAAAATATATTTAGCGTACTCCAAAAAGATTTTAAAAGAAAATTTCTTGTTGTAAATCAAGTGTTCTATAAGGGAACACAAAAATATGGAACCGACTATTTTACAAATTTGGATGAGTTTATAAATTATGTGCCATTTACTTTACTTGCTAAATGTGAGGCGACAACAACCACAGAAAGTACAATAGAAACTTCGGTTATCTTTCAAATTTAGTGAAGTCTAGCAAAAGTATGTTGGCCTACTTCATCGTCATTGTCATACCCACATACTTTTTAAAATACAACTTGGGTCCTTTCTGATTCTGGTGTGAGAGCCTTTAAAAATATGCTCGCGGAAAAATAATTTTGGCTAGTTATTTTTTGCAGGTAATTGATTGTCAGGCAATTAATATACTTTAAAAATTTCCAAAACATACCCTGTAAGTATAAAACCGAATTTGACTGACCAAACTGCCACCAATATTGGATTTGCTGTAAAACTGGCTAAATGTTGTTAATCTCAGCATTCTTTCGTTAACTCAATGGGCATGGTCATTTGCCTGATTGACCTCCCATCCCGCCCCATCCCGCCCTTTTGATCCGACGGTTCTACTGCGCAGGCCGGGCCTTTTTGAGGGCTTCATAAAATACTTCTTGGATGCCCGTGCGGATGTTGAGATCCGAAAGTTTACTATTGTTGCGGGTTGGATACACCCGGTTTGACAGAAAAACATACAATAGACCGTTGCGCGGATCCATCCACGCGAAAGTACCCGTAAAGCCCGAATGGCCAAAACTCTGATCCGAGGCACTGGCGGCGGCGTTTGTGCCCCGGTTGCGGTCAAAGCCGAGGCCGCGTTGGTTGCCTTTTTTGGGATCGTTGGGATCGCAAAATTGACAACGGGCAAATTCGGTCAAAGTCGCGGCTTGAATGTATTGCTTTCCCCCGTAGCGGCCTTTGTTCAGGTACATTTGCATTAATTTGGCCAAGTCATTGGCATTGCCAAACAGGCCGGCGTGGCCAGAAATTCCACCAAACAGCGCTGCCCCCTCGTCATGGACAGTACCGGTGATCAACTGCCGCCGAAAGAGCGAATCGTATTCCGTGGGCACTACCCGGCTGATGGGAAATTTGTGCAGTGGGTTGAAAGTGAGGGTGTTGGCTCCCAAAGGTACATAAAATTGATCGGCCAAGAAATCCTCGAACTTTTGCCCGCTCAAACGCTTCACCATGCCCGGATAGAGGTAATAGGACAGGTCACTGTACACATATTCTTTTTTGCCCGACAGGGGAGATTGCAAAATTTCGGAGATCAAAGAATCCTCCCCAAAGTTTTTGTGGATATAAAGCTGATTGGCCACTTGGTTGGGATACTTTTGGGAGTAGTCAGGGCTGAACCATGTCCGTGAGAGTTGACCTTGGGCATCGGTGCGGGCTTTCCAGAACGGGATCCAAGCCTTTAACCCAGCTTGGTGAGTGAGCAGGTCGGCAAAGGTCAGGTTGGTTTTGTTGGTGCGGCGGGTGCGCTTGTCGAGCTGGCCCCAAGTGTTCTTTACGCTGAACTTGCCCAGATCAGTGAGCTTCATGACCGAGGCCACGGAGGTGGCTATTTTTGTCACCGAGGCCAAATCGTAGAGATCATCTGGCTGCACCAGCGCGTTGCCCTCGTAGGTATGCTGGCCAAAAGCCTTGAAATAGAATACATTGCCATCCTTGGCCGCAAATACTACCCCACCCGGTGCTGCGCGTTCCCGCACACACAGGGCAATCAAGGAGTCGGCTTTTTGCAAAATGTTCCGATCGAGGCCCAACTCTTCGGGTACGGTGTATTTGAAGCGGAATCCCGGCCCTCCTTTTTGGCTGGCCAATGGCTGGCCAGCGCCCATTTGATAGAAAGGGGCGAGGTTGACGGGGAGCGTGCCCGGAGCAGCCACCCCCCCAAATACGGCCTGCGCCGCTAATTCTTGGGTCAGCGGGGAGTCTTCATAGGCGAGCAACACCGTTTTGAAGCGGTTCATTTGCCCCAACCGGGCGAGGTGATAGGGACTGGCAAAAAAAACGAGGGCCACTTGGGTGCGCCGGGCGAGTTCTTGCACCAAATCGACCGCACCGGGCGATAATCCACCCAGATCGGTGGGGGAATGGATGCCGATGATCAAGTGCTCAAATTTTTTGAGGGCGCCAATCAGAGAATCTATCCCGGCACTTGAGGGGTTGCCACTGCTGCGAAAGTGGCGCACACCCGCATAACGGGCCAGAACAGTCTCGAACTCAGTGGGGTTGCCGCCGATGGCAAGCGAGGCGATTTCCCCCGGTTGGATGATGGAAATGGGCAAAAAATCGGCTTTATTTTGCAAAAAGGTGAGCGAAGCCTCGGCCAATTGGCGGCTTCGCCAAACTGCCTGTGGCCGGTGCAAATCCTGCGCGAGGTTGCCCGTTTCCACGATCTTGTTTTCTGCCAAACCCATTTTTTCCTTCCGATCCAGTAACTGGTGGCAGGCCAAGTCAATTTCCGCTTGGCTGATGATTCCCTGGGCCAAGGCCGATTGGACCGCCAGCAGTGCGGTGGGCACATCGGCCGGAAGGAGGAAAACCAGTTTACCCGCTTTGAGGAGTTGGGGAGCTTGATCGGCCCGGGCGGGGGAAGGGAGGTGCCCCGCCACCATTGCCAAGTTCCCGGTTTGCAGCCCGTTTTGGTAGGCAAGCAACTTGCGCTGGGATTTTTCGGGCTGGTCGCCCAACAAAATGGCTTGGGCACCAGGGACAAAAATTTGGTGCAGGCCCGCCCGGCGACATTGCCAAGCCACTTCGCTGCCCAACCGGTTTAGCATTTCATCTTGGGCAACGGCTCCCAGGGCCAACGCGGTGGGCACGGGCACTGCGCCCGCCAAACCAAGTCCCGGCCCAATCTGGGCGGCCAGCCACAACGGGATGGGTAATTGCTCCTGCCAGCGATTGGTGCGCTGGACTTGGCCAATGGGATCGTTAAAGGGAAAGGAAATACCCCCAACTGTATATTCGGTCAGCAAGGTGATTAGTCGGGAATCTTCGGTTGTTTCATTGGGCAGGGCCACCACAAACAACTGTCCGATGCGCTGGGCCGGGCTGAGGGTGGCCAAGGTTGAATCTGTCCAACTGCTCAATGTCGTGCTTGAACTTGCCAAAAAACCGGTCAAAGCGGGCAAAATCAATGTTTGGACGGACTTGGCTTTTACGGGTTTAGTTTTTTTCGACGGGTCGGTCGGTTTTTTTTCGGGCTGGCCCAGAAATCCCGGACCGATCCATTGGGCAGATAAAAAGTAGGTCCCAAAAAGCCCGATCAGGCAAACGGCAGCAAAAATGGAGCGAAGATAAGTTGACATTTATACGAGGGTTTTCGATTGATCAAACAAATAAAATTGGGTCTTGGGTTCCAGCCCCAAAGAAATGAGGTATTCCCAAAGCTCAGTAATATATCACAAGCGTGCGGCCAAAAATTTTGAATATCAAATTACCGCCTGTAAATTCGCACACCTTTAGCTTCAAATAAATAACCTCGATAAATTTATGAAAGTAACCGTCGTAGGCGCTGGCAATGTAGGAGCCACTTGTGCCGATGTTTTAGCGCATAAGGAAATCGCCAATGAGATTGTACTCGTCGATATCAAAGATGGGATCGCCCAAGGCAAGGCGTTGGACATTTGGCAAAAATCCCCCATTGACTTGTACGATAGCCGTACAGTAGGTGTAACGGCCGACTATGGCCGCACCGAAGGGTCTGATATTGTGGTCATTACCTCTGGCTTGCCCCGTAAACCGGGCATGAGCCGGGACGACCTCATTTCGGTCAATTCTGAAATAGTGACTTCGGTTACCGAAAATATCGTTAAATATTCCCCCAATACGATCATCATTATCGTTTCCAATCCATTGGACGTAATGACCTACGCGGCACACTTGACCTCGGGTTTCCCCCGCACGCGGGTCATGGGCATGGCCGGGATCTTGGACACGGCACGTTACCGGGCGTTCTTGGCCGAAGCCCTCGACTTGTCGCCCAAGGACATCCAAGCCATGATCCTCGGCGGCCACGGCGATACGATGGTTCCCCTGCCGCGCTACACCACGGTGAGCGGTATCCCGGTCACGGAA
The DNA here is from genome assembly GCA_038209965.1 of Cytophagales bacterium. Taxonomy (GTDB): domain Bacteria; phylum Bacteroidota; class Bacteroidia; order Cytophagales; family Thermoflexibacteraceae; genus JALONO01. The sequence goes on from JBBQXF010000033.1 coordinate 15,448, forward strand.
CTGATCGATAGCGAAAAATTGAATGCCATTTGTGAACGGACCAAAGTGGGTGGGGGCGAATTGGTGAAACTGATGGGCACTTCGGCTTGGTATGCTCCCGGTTCGGCAGCCGCCCAAATGGTGGAGGCCATTGCCCGCGACCAGAAGCGCGTGTTCCCGGTGTGCATGAAACTGGAGGGCGAATATGGCATCAATGGGACTTACTTGGGCGTTCCGGTCGTTTTGGGCAAAAACGGGATTGAGCGCGTGATTGAGCTGAAACTGAACGCCGAAGAAACCGCCATGCTCGAGGTTTCGCGTGGACACGTACAAGAAGTGATGAACGCTTTTGACACCATGCGGGCCAGCAAGTAGACAGTTGAACAACGCATCGAGCCTTGACCGAAAGAGCCGCCCGATTTACTTGGGCGGCTCTTTCTATATTTTTGAACGTGCGCAATTATTGGTGAAAATTTTCAAATAAATCATTGACAATCAAAGTAATTAATCAAAAAAACCCTCAAATCTATTTCAATCTCGGCATTATTTACCCAGCCCATTTTCCTATGAAACCCAACCTCTTGCTTTCCGTTTTTTCTGCACTCTTTCTGGTGGTTGCTTGTGATTCCCCGGCCGAAGGGCTGTTTACTCAGGCCAAAGCATTATTGGATCAAAAACAATATGCCCGAGTGGTGACCTTGTTGGCGGCCAAAAAAAGTGAATTGGATCGGGCCGATTTGTGGAACATGCTGGGCTTTGCCTATTTGGAAACGGATCAGGCCAATGAAGCCTTGGCCAGTTTTAACCAAGCCATAAAACTTGACAATACCAACTACAAATATTTTTATAACCGGGGGAATGCCTACCTGCAATTGAAACAGCCCGATGAAGCCCTGAAAGATTACGATCAAGCATTGGCCTTGGATCAGGCCGTCTATGATTTGTACCTCAACCGGGCCTCGGTTTTGGCTGCCATGCACCGCCACAAAGAAGCCTTGGCCGATTTTAACCGGGCTGCCAGTATGAACCAAACCGATCGCAACTTGTACTTCAATCGGGGACAAACCTACTTGGCCACGCAAGATTTTGCCAAGGCAGCCGAAGATTTTCACCGGGTGGTAGAGTTGGCCCCCGACTTCGCCCGTGCCCACCATGCCCTAGGTTTGGCTGAGCTCCAACTGGGCGAAGCCAAGGCCCAAGAAGCCTGTACCCATTTGCAGCGCGCACTGAAACTGGGCTTTGCTGGGGCCCAAGCGGCGATCGACCAAAATTGTGGCAAGCGATGAGGCGGAAAACTGGCCAGTATCAAACCAAGATGGGCTGATAGCTGCTTGGGGCCTTCACGTGGCCAACTGCCAATCTATTGAACACCGAGGCCCGACCTTGCCGGGTAACAATAACAACCTCCTCGGGTCCAAATTCATTGAGCATATCGGCGTCTTGGGTGGCCAGAAAGATTTGGCAATGTTCTGACGCTCCTTGGATTAATTCACAAATAATTTTTACTGCCGAAGGGTGCAATCCAAGCTCAGGCTCATCTAAAAAAATCACGGCGGGCAACCTTTCCGGGGGCAAACAGAGCAAGGTAGTGAGTGCCATGGCCCGCAACATGCCATCACTCGCCTGGGTGGCCACAAACGTATTGGGCGAACCCTTTTCTTTCCAGCGCAGGTAGGTTTTTCCGTATTGATCAATCAAGATAAAATCATCAAAAAAAGGAATGATTTGCTGAATTACCGCGATAATTTTTTGATAAATGGCCAATTGATTGTGGTTTAGCTCATACAAGACCGAGGCTAAATTTCTGCCATCTTCTTCTAAAAACCAGTTGTTCTCAATCTCAGATTTGGTGTTTCTGATGGGTGATTTAAGGGTCGTATTGTGGAATTGGTAAGTAGTCAAGTGTTGCAGCAACGCCCGTACAGTGCCCTGTGTTCTGCCAACCGCCTCCGCATGGATCAGGGCCGATTCCTTGTGTCCAGCACCTAGGTCAACCCATTCCCTCGGTTCGGCCCCATTTGGTGTGTATTTAAATTGCTCTTCGGTGAACACCAACGTATCCGCTGCGGCACTGGTAAGTGTAAATTTGTATTCGTTCAATCCAGCGGCGGTTTTAAGGCTGATCGAACTACTGATTTGGGTGGTGGTTTCTGGGCCGTCAAAAAGGAAAACCGAGCCCCCCCCGTGTTGGCCAAGGTAGCTTTGGAGGTTTCCCGTACCACTCAACAGGTTGGACAGGAATTTGAAAAACCCAATAAAGTTGGATTTTCCCGCCCCGTTTTGACCAATGAAAACATTGATCGAATGCGGGACAAACTCCGACAGCGACTGGATGCTTTTGAACCCACTGATGGCAACCGCTTGGATTTCTATTCTTTTCATGGCGATCTCTCTTGTGTGCACTACCTGACCCGAGGGGCCGCCCAAAGATAGGTGGTGCGTCCCAATATTGGGGCCTCACAACCTGAACTGGGCCGAAAATTTCACCCCGAAACGCTGGGCCCCCGGATTGTCCAAATAGGTGAGGCGGTGCATAAAATCCACCCGGAGAAAGCGAAAAATATTCTCGATGCCATAACCAACCTCGGCGTAGGGCTGTCTGCCCAGGCCATTGATCCCCGGATTGGGATTGCCCAGTACATCAAAAGCGGGGGTATAAGTGCGGTTGGCCTCGCTCAAAGTGCCCCACAGTACATTGGCCGTCACAAAAGTGCGCCATTTGAGTTTGCGGATCAATGGGATGCGGTTGAACATCAGCCCCTCAAAACGGTGGATATAATTCAAGGAGACATACTGATCACTCACAAACTCAAAGAAGCGCATCATGTTGAACGAGAGATCGTTATAAAATGCTGTTTCATTGCCCAAGTGCACCGCGAGCAACGGGTAGGGCACCCGCGAGGGAATGGCAGCATAGGTGAGCGAATAGCGTGAATAGCCCAGCGCACCCAAGTTCATCCGGTGGGTGACATTGGCCTGAAACTTATTGTAACTAAAATCGCTGCCCATCACGTTGCGCATCCCCCGGACGTAGCGAAAAGTGAGGATCGGGGTATTGGCTTTCACTCCCAGGCTCACCCGGGTGTTTTCATTTTGGAGAAAGCTTTCGCCAAAGGAAATGCGCGTCTCCAGTACCAGCTCACTAGTGGTGAAATTGACCCGGCGCGAGATGTCGTTCACATTCTCGAGCAACTCAAACTTGAACAGTGGCTCAAACTGTTGGTTGTTGAAATAGATTTTCTGGGTGATTCCCTTGGCAATGTCAGTCTGGAAATACAACTGGTTTAATTTATTGACATAAGGTCTCCGCCGTTCCAAGTTGCCCCATTTGGTGAAAGCCAAGAACAGGGTATTGTTTATTTCATAATAATTATCCGCATTTAGGGCCACTTGGCTGTAATCGTCGGATCGATAGGCCCCAAACTGCGTCCACGGTTTGCGCGACAAAATGTAATCAAAGCCCACCCCATATTTCCACCGGTTGTCCAGCGTGCCATACGCCGCGTAACCTCGTAGGATCACTTTGCGACTAAAGGTGTAGTTGGTCATGCCACCTAGGCGAAAGCGGTTGCCCTCAATGTTGTTCTGGGCGAAAAGATAGGAGTAGGTCCCGAAATCAAACTTTCCAATCCGCTTGTACCCATTGATTAAAATATTGGCTATTTCAACATAATTCCGCACCACGGGCAAGTTGCGGATGGTATCGATCATTTGGTACACATTTTTCTCGGCGTCACTCAACGAGTCATGGCGGTGGAGATTCCAGTAATCATTGGAGTTCTCGACCACGTTTTCGGCCACCGCGATGGCCTCTTCGTAAAATTTCAACTCTTTTGGCTCATTGATGACAAAGTTCATGTTGGAAACATAGAATTTGGCCAAAATGCCCGCCCAATCATCGCGAACGTCGCCAACGTCGACCAGCACCCGGGTCTTGGCCGGCAACCACGCACTGGAGCTGTCCACTTGGGCCAATTCCTGCTGGATCTTGATCTTTTCAATAAAATTCAGGTTGGCCCCTTTGCCCACTTCCACATTGATCTGCAACAAGGCAAACTCGGGTTGGGTACCGGTGGAGTCAGTGATCCACATACTGCCCTTGAAAGCCAAGTCTTCGGGGCGTTTGGGTTCAAAATCTATCCGAAAACACTTGTAGCCATTAATGTCAATGTTTTTTTCTTTCAACGTGTATTCGTAGAACCCTTTCCACCCGTCGGCAATGGGGGAAATGAATTCTTTGTTGGCCAACCGCAACCAGTTTTGGTAAAAGTTGTATTGTTGGAACGTCGAGCCGGTCACTTGCGATACCACGCTCCCGTCTTCCACGCCCACGCCCGAAACTTTGGTCTTTTTGATTTCTTCCCGCTTGCGCTGGGGATTGGCGCGGTAATAGTAATTTGAAAGCGACTCGGAGATAAAAATGGGCAAGATGGGTTTCCCGTCTTCGCCGGCCACTGCTTTGGCGCTGTCAATGACGGCGATGATCTTTTGGATCATTTTTTTCTGCCTAAATTTGTCGGAGATGTTGTCCACATCGAGCTCCAATTTGGTATAGCTCTCATACTCAAAGGCCGACAAGCGACGGTAGTCATATTGCCGCTTGTAATCCATCACCCGGTACAAGATTTCCCAAGCTGGATTCACGTAGTCCTTGGGGGTCACGGTCACCCCCTCGAGGGTTGTGGCCTCAGTGGCCAATTGGAAATTGATCACTTGCGACTTGCCCCTTTCCACCCACTTGGCCCGGACTGAGTAGCCAATGTATTTGGCCACCAACGAATCAGTGGGTGAAGGGGTGGTAATTTTGAAATACCCATCAAAATCGGTGGTCGTGCCAATGGTGGTTCCTTTAAAAAAGACATTGGCAAATGGAACCGCTTCCCCGGTTTCAGCATCGATCACTTTTCCCGATACGGTGGTGTTTTGGGCATAAATGGCTTGAGTGCCCCAAAACAAAAAAAAAGTGGCGAAGTAAACAATTGGTTTCAAGTATCTGACGATTAATAGTATAAATGGTTTTCTAGCTGGTTGGCCTATTGAACGGCCTGGGCAAAGATGCGCCTCGGGCGAGTTTGGTTGCAAAACCTCAAAGCATGTAACGAAAAAATACTTGCAACGTTTATGTAAATTAAGTTAATTTTATCCAAAAAACCAAGCATGGCCAGTACAAGTGATGCCGGCCAGATGTAATAAACTCCTTAATAATGGGCTATTTTAGTGAAATCGGCCGAGCGGCCACCACCCTCTGGACAGGCTTGCGGCTGACTGCCCGGCACTTTCGCGATGCTGTGCGGCATCCCCGCCTCGATCGCCGGGCAGCCAGTGATCAGGGATATTTTGATCAAGAGGCAGGGATATTTACCATCCAGTACCCTCATGAGAGTTTTCCGGTCCCTGACATTGGCCGGTATCGGCTGCACAATGAAATAGACGACTGCATCGTGTGCGACAAATGCGCCAAAGTTTGCCCGGTGGACTGTATCGAGATCGAGCCGATCAAGGCAACTGAGCAGGTGAGCACTGCCTCCGATGGCACTCCCATCCGGTTGTACGCGGCCAAGTTTGACATTGACATGGCCAAGTGCTGCTTTTGTGGGCTCTGCACCGCAGTATGCCCCACCGAGTGTTTGACCATGACCAAAGTGTATGATTTCAGTGAATATGACATAGGTAATATGAATTATCATTTTGCCACGATGTCATTGGCCGAGGTTGAACTAAAACGCCAAGAAGCCGAGGAGGCCAAGGCCAAGAAAGCCAAACTGAACTCGCCCGAAGTGCCCATGGTGCAGCCCACCGAACCGCCCCTCCCAACCTCGGGGCCAGCCCCAGAGGAGGCATTGCCCGGCTTTAAACCCAAGGTGCGGCCTGTTTTTAAGAAAGCGCCCCCAGCCCCGGATGCCCCGGCAGAGTAAAGTTACACCTCCTAGTTATTGGACTTTCATTAATCAAAAACCAGTGCTCATTTTCTTCTATTTTTTTGCGGTGGCAGCCTTGGGCGGGGCAGGTTTTGTCCTCTTCACCCGCAATGTGATGCGGGCTGCGTTCGCGCTCATGACCACCCTAATCGCCATCGCGGCGATCTATGTGCTGGCCTCCGCCGATTTTGTCGCCGTCACCCAATTGATGGTGTATGTGGGCGGGGTGCTCGTCCTCATTATTTTTGGGGTGATGTTCACTACCGAGCTATCGGGCAAAGCCGTGCAAACGGGCCACCATTACGTGACAGCGGGCGTACTGGCCGGCGGTTCGGTATTGGTCGCATTGCTGCTGATCGTCGGCCAAACCGACTTCGATCGGCTGCCCTGGGTGCTGGAAGCCACGGCCAACCAACAAGTGGTGACAGGCGGCACCGTGTTGGCCATTGGGCGCGAGTTGTTCACGCATTACGTGCTCACGCTCGAGACGGTGGGCCTGCTCTTGTTGCTGGCCTTGATCGGGGCCGTCTTCATTGCGGGGCGCAAGGTGCATAGCTGATTGGTCAAAAAGGAAAAACAGCAAAAAAGGGATCAAAATGCCAGATACGTGGATCTCTTTCACCGCCACCTTGCCCAAGTCTTGGGCAAACAAAAACGAAAGTGGCCAAACCACTAATCAGGCCGCTCAAGATTTTCTTTGCGACTCCTAGTCCCTAATTGCGTTTGGGTGATTTTTGGGGTTTGCGTTTTGGGGTTTTCTTCAAATGCAGGTTATTGGGCCTGAACCCTGGGCCAGGGCTGGAGGGGTGCTCCACTTTGCGCCGAAACTTGGTATTGGATCGGCCCTTAGCTGCACCGTAGATCTTGGTCTTCAGGTGGTTGAACTTGTAGCCGACCATGATCTCGTTGGTGCTGCCCACTACTCCCTGCACTTCCGAAATGGCAAAGTCACGGGCATAGCCCACGCGCAGGCGGCGGATATGGACCCCCGCACTGGCCACGGCACTGTAACTGGTGCGGTAAGCGGCATTGAACCAGAGGGTATTGTTCCAAGTGTATTGGGCCCCCACATCAAATTGCAGGGGGGCCGCGCCGTTGCCCGCCCGCCGGATCATGATCATGGGTTCTATCCGGTGGACTTCGTCAAAAGTTTTGAGGGTACACTTGGCGGTGAGCAAAAAATGCGGCACCATCTTGATGTCATTTTGATCTTGGTCGATCGACCGGATGCCTGCCGTCAGGAATTGGGGCATGGCAAACCCGATCTGGAATTTATCTTGGAAAATATAGTTCATCCCAAACGTAAATTCAAAACCTTGGTAATTGCCTGTATTGTCCAAAATGCGCGGGTCATTGGGATTTTGAATGTAGGCATTGGCAAAATCAATCCGGTTGGTCACCAATCCACCAGTAAGCCCAAAAGAGAAAACCGAACTGTTTTCGTACAGTTCAAAGATGTGATAGGCGTAGGTGAACAGGGCTTTGTTCTGCCGGAACAATCCAATTTGGTCTTGGGTGATGTTGGCCCCGAAGCCACTCCGATATTCATAAAAGGGCAGATCAATGGTGGCCAGCAAGGTGGTGGGCCCACCGGGCAGGTTGTCCCATTGTCGGCGGTAAGTCATGTTGACCGAGGCGTAGCGATCCAAGCCAGCCCACGCGGGGTTGTAGATGAATGGGTTGTTGAAATATTGGCTGAACAGCGGAATTTGCTGGGCTTGGCTGGTGGACCATATCCCAATACATCCCAGAAAAAGTAAAATCTTTTTCATAACAATAACGGTTGGGCCGTTGGCAACTCGTCAGGAGTTGCCAACGGCAATAATTGGTTAATTGAGTATGGTGAACGCTCCTTTGAAAGGTCGATTGGTCGTTTGGAGCCTGAGGATCAAGAAATAAGTGCCAGTGGGCAGGGGTTTGCCATCTATTGTACCATCCCAATCATTTCGGTAATTTCGTTTTTGGAAAAGTTCTTGGCCCCAACGGTTGAAAACCACCAAGGTGTTTTCGGGAAACAGTTCCAACCCATCGACATAAAGTAGGTCATTCAGGCCATCGCCATTGGGGGTGATCACCTCCGACAACCGGAGGACATTGCCCGGGTCGGTGGCTACCCGCACCACCACTGAGTCCACATTGGTGCAACCGGAGGCATCCGTGCCGCGCACAATGTAAGTGGTATTCAAGCTGGGACTGGCCAAGGGGGAGGCCGTAGAATCGTTATCGAGCCCTTCGCGGGGAGTCCAGACAAAACTGGAGGCCCCGGTGGCCAAGAGCCGGATGGCCATGCCCACATTGACGATGGTATCGCGGCCAGCATCCACATTAGGCAAATCCAAGATGCGCAAGGGCACCGAAAGGCTGGTATCCCGGAAACATAAGTTGGCCACAATCCGCCGATAATAAGTGGTGGAATCGGGGGGAATGGTCAATTGCAAGTTTTCGGCCACGGCCCGCTCAATGTTGACCCAAGTCCGCCGATTGCGCGACGATTGCCACTGGTAGCGGAAAGTGCCCGTGCCATCGGTGGGCCGCTCGGCCCGGATGGTATCGGGCCGCGAGCCCCGGCAAACGGTTTGTCCCCCGCCAATGATGCGGTTGTTGCGAATCTGTTGGGTGATAAAGATCGTGACCGTATTGCTTGTATCCGTAAAACATTCGGTGAAAATGATCCTTCGGAAACGCGATGTTTCGTTCACATCCGGGAAAAAGTCCCGTGTGGCAGCCACGGTTTGCCATGTTCGCTGGTTTACCTGCCGTTGCCAAACGAAACTGAATTTGCCATCGCCCCCGGTGGGCATTGAGCCGCGCAGCGTGTCAGGTTTGACCCCAAAACACACTTCTTGGTTGTCGCGCACATTGTTGTTGTTCACCCGGCCAATAATGGTAATTTTAATGACATTGCTGGTATCGGGACGGCATTGGCGGCCCAGCACCACCCGGCGCACTGAAGTGGTGCGGATCAATCCCGCAGGCGAATAGACGGCGGCAGTGTCGGCCAAAGCCCAGCGCACGCGTATGCGATCCAAGCTGTCAATGCCCGAAATGGTGTCGCTCGTCACTTCCCAGCGGTAACGATAGCCCCCGCCCCCGCCCTGTGGCACTTGGCCCCGGACTGGGGCAATCGGTCGGCCTTCGCACAAAGTCTGGGTGCCATCAATCCGGTTATTGGCCAGTCTTGCCACGATCTGGACGAAAATAACATTGCTGGTGTCGGGTTTGCAACCATTATCAACGACCCGCCGGAAAAAAGTGTTGGGGACCGTCAGCAGTCCCGGCCGATAATCCACGCTGAAACCGTAGTCTTTGCGACGGGTAGAGTCCCGGCTACGGCCAGTGGTGTCAATGCTGGCCCAGTTGATCGAGTCGGGCGACGATTGCCATTGATATTTGAAAAATTTCTGGATAGTGGTGGGCGATCCGCGCAAGACCGAGGCCGAATCCCCTTGGCAATTGATTTGCGAGGAGGTGATGGTGTTGGGGCCGTAGCTGAAGGCCCGGTTGATGGTGATCACATTGCTGGTGTCGGAATAGCAGCGGGAAATGACTATCCGGCGGATAAAGGTAGTGTCCGAAATATCGCGCACCCGGAAAGCGATGTTGAGGGTGTCGCCCCGGTTGTTCCAACTTCGCCGGTTAAGCGAACTCTGCCAGATGTAGCGGAGCTGCCCGCCCCCGCCCACGAGCGAGAATGTGCCGCGCACATTGACCAGTGAGGTGTCGCCCTCGCACACCACCTCGCGGTCACTACGGATCCGGTTGCCATTGATCGGCCCAACTAGGCTGACCGTCACCACATTGCTGGTGTCGGTGGTGCAAGGCCCCACTACCAATCGACGAAAATACAGCGTCCGGTTAATGGCGTAGAGGGGCAAAAAGGTCGAGAAAGTATCGGCCCGGGTGGTGCTGTCGGCCCGGTTCCAGCGGATGCGATCGGCTGAAACCTGCCACCGAAAGCGGAAATTGACTGTATCGCGCAAGCGCAAAAGCGAATCGGAACGGATGGTATCGCGCAGGGCCAACACTGGCTGCCGGGGACAGATCTGCTGATCACGGCCCACAATGTTGGATGGAAAGCGCGGGCTGCGGACTACTTGCAGGATATTACTGGAGTCGGCAAAGCACAAACTGTCCGACACTACCCGGCGGAAAAGGGTGGTGTCGCTGGTGATGCGTTGGGGCCGAAAATTCTCGGTAGCGTCCTCGTTGCGCCAGTTCCGGCCCTTGTTGATCGAGCTTTGCCACACGTAGCGGAGGCGGCCAATTCCGCCAGTTACCCGGCCCACTCCCCGGAATGTGCGGATGCTGTCCCGTGGACAAAGAATATAAGAGGCACTCACCCGGTTGTTTTGCAGCAAGGGCACGAAGGTGACGCTGACCGAGTTGCTCGTATCGGTGAGGCAGCGGCCGTCAGCGGCCAAGCGCCGCACCCGCGCCGCGCCCGACAGGGCGGTAGGCTGGTAGTCTTGGGTATTGCCGCCCACGTTGGTCCACGTGCGGCCATTGTCGAGCGAGCGCTGCCATTGGTAGGTGACAGTTCCCCTTGCCCCCGAGGTGGCAATTGTGCCAGTCAAGGTGGGCAAGGGCTGGCCCTCGCAAATCCGGGATTCTGAGGGCAAAATGCGGCTGCCCGTGACGAAGCAGGGCGTGATCCGAATGCGCACCGTGCGCCGCCAGAGGGTCACATCGGGTACTAGCGAACTAGTGATGCGCAACGTATAGAGCCCTTGATCCTGGAGCCGGCGGGCATCGGTGATGCGGAGTTCCGAAGTGGCAGCGATTGAACCGAAGGCTACCCCATTTTTGAACCATTGGTAAAGATTGGCCGTGCCCCCCACTGCCACTGGGAAAACGAGGTTGTCGCGCTCGGTGAGCACAATGGTGGTATCATTGCCGATGCTGTCTTGGGGCACAAGTACAGCCCCCCGCACATTGGCATTGGCCTCAAAGCTATCAAACCCCAATCGGTTGTTGGCCACGTTGAGGGCCGTCAGGGCGGCGGCGGTGCGAAAATTGGGGAGGATGGTCAGCTGGTTTCGGCTCAGGTCAATGGTGGTCAGTTTGGTGAGGGCGGCCAAGCTAACGGGCACGGTGCCGGTCAATTGGTTGTTGGATAAATTCAGGGTGCGCAGTTCGCTCAAGTCGCCAATCTCGGCCGGGATGTTTCCCCGCAAACTCAACCCGGGCAAATTGAGGCCCGTCACCCGGCCGGTGGCATCGCTGGGAGTCACCACCACACCGGGCCAACTTTGGAAGGTGGTCAGGGCATTGGCGGCATCTACTGGCCAAGCCAGCCCCGACGTTGCCCCGCCCAAAGCATTATAAATCGCTCTCAATGCGGTCAGATCGGCTTGCCGCCCAACCGAAGGTTGGGCTTGGGCATGAGCAGCCGACAGGCACCCGATCAATAGTATTAGATAATAGATGGTATGGAATAATTGCCTCATTGTATGTGTCAGTAATTGGGAGCTTTCGCACATATCTTATCAAATATGATGCAATAATTGAAAAACACCACCCAATGTTAGATTAATATCATTTTAGCAAAGTTAACTTTGCCGGTGCTAATTCCCGCTTTCTTATGAACTATTCACTGGTTGAGGTCAAAGATAAAAGTACCGCGAAAGCATTTATCCAACTTCCCGTTCGTTTGTACCGGACAAATCCCTATTGGATTCGCCCTTTGGACAAAGATATCGAGAAAGTTTTTGATCCAGCCCAAAACAAGCTTTTTCAGCAAGGTGAGTGCATCCGCTGGCTATTGCAGTCGCCCTCAGGGGAAATAGTAGGCCGAGTGGCGGCTTTTGTCAACAAAAAAACCATGTTGGCCGACAATGATCAGCCCACTGGGGGCATGGGTTTTTTTGAGTGCATTGATGATCGGGCCGCGGCCCATCAATTGTTCGATGCCTGCAAACAATGGCTGTCGGCCCGGGGGATGGAGGCAATGGACGGCCCGATCAACTTTGGGGAGCGCGATGCGTGGTGGGGACTGCTCGTGGAGGGAGAGGCCCCGCCCAATTTTGGGATGCCCTACCATTTTTCCTATTACCAAGCGTTGTTCACCGAATATGGCTTTCAGGAGTATTTTAAGCAATTTACTTACAAGCGGATAGTCTCGGACAATTTGCACCGGATTGTAGTGGCCAAGGCCGAACGGATCCTCAACAACCCCGATTACCGGTTCACCACTGTTGACAAAAAACAACTGCCCAAGTACGCCGAAGATTTTCGGGCGATCTACAACAAGGCGTGGTCAAAGCACGACGGAGTGGCCGAACTGACCCAAGAGCAGGCCAGCAACCTGATTGGTCAAATGAAGCCGATATTGGATGAGCGCATTATCTATTTTGGGTATTTCAAGGAGGAACCAGTAGCTTTTTACATCCATATCCCGGATCTCAACCAAGCATTTAAGTTCATGAACACCGGCAAGTTTGACTTGATTGGCATTGCCAAATTTCTGTGGTTCAAGTACTTTGTGGGCTTCGATAAAATGATTGGCCTCGTATTCGGCGTAGTGCCCGAACACCAAGGCCGGGGGGTGGAGGCGGCCATTGTCGAATTTTGTCGGCGCATTGTCCATCTGCCGGGTTTTCCCTACAAAACCATGGAGATGAACTGGATTGGGGATTTCAACCCCAAAATGATGAAAGTGGCCGAAATGGTGGGTGGCAAACACGAAAAAACCCACATCACCTACCGTTTTTTGTTTGATCCGGCCCGGGAATTCAAGAAACCAACCGTAATCAAATAGGCGGGGCGAGCGGGGCCAAGTGGATGAACAACTCCCGCCCGGCCCGCGGTTTGAGGCTGTTGTAGCACGGATCAAAATAGCGGAAGGAAAAATGGGGCGCAAAATAACCGCGATATTCTTGGCGCGAACCGCCGAACGGGGGGCGATCGTCATTCATCGGTGCATCGAAGAGCAGGCCCACCAGTTTTCCGCCCGGTGCGAGCAGCGACCGCACTTGGCGGGCATAATCGGCCCGCAGGGTTGGGGAGAGGGCACAGAAGAAGGTCTGCTCCATAATGAGGTCATACTGCCCCGAATGGGCAAAAAAATCGCCCAAAAGGAGTTGGCTGGCCGGAAATGCCGGGCAGCGGGCTTGCAACTGGGCCAAGGGTACCGGGGCTACATCCAGTACGTGGGTATTGGCAAACCCGAGCTGCCACAAGTACTCGGCCTCATAGGCATTGCCAGCGCCCGGGATCAAGATGCGAAGGGATTTGTCGGTCAATTGATCAAAATAGGCTTGTAGGGGCGGGGTGACATGGCCCACATCCCAGCCAAGATCGCCCGTTAAATAGCGCTGGTTCCAATATTGATCATCCAATGCGTTGGGCAGTGCGGTCATTGGCGTTCGGTCCCGCTGTCAAAAATGCGCTGCTCATACACCAGTCCGCTCTCGATAATGGCCCGGCCAAAGCAGTTCTGGGTGCGGTCTTGGCAATAGGCCACTTGATCCGATAGGCGGTAGATCAGCCCAATGCCTTTGGCATATATTTCCGTTCGTTTATCCTTATTGACCAAACTGGAATCTTTGCTTTGCAAAATGGTGGCAGTTTCGTTGTAGCGTTTGCCATCAAACAGATAGGACTGGTTCAGCTCGGTCACTTCGTAGGGTTCGCGGCCCAGGTTGTTGAACAGGTTCCCGTCCCAGCGCTTGCCCTTTTCCAGGGGAAAATTGAGGCGGATATACGATTGGTTCTCTTCCCAGCGGATGGCAAACAGTTCGTTGCGGCGCACTGCGTGCGAACCGACCACTTGCCAGTTTTGGCGGCCATTGGCCCGGCGGTAGCGCACTATTCGCCAAAGCTGGTCCCCATTGGCCCCCACAAAAGACTCGCCCAGTACTTCTTTCAGTTGGTAGGTGGTCACTTCGGGCCGCTGGTTGAGCCGATAACTGGTTTCCACGACATTGTAGGAAACAAAACGCCCCGGTACAATGGGGAAATAATCGCGGCCAAACGCCTGGTCGCCGATGGGATCCACTTCTGAAGTATCGCAAGCCGCCAACGTTAAAAACGATAAAAGCACGAAAAGGGAAAACCTGCATTTCATATTGTTTTACATTTGTAGGGTAGATGTTATTTTTATGCTCATCAGGATAGTCCGCATGACCTTCCGCCCCGATGGTGTGGAAGCGTTCTTAAATATCTTCCATCGTTCCAAAGACAAAATCCGTGCCTTCGAGGGATGTTTGCACCTCGAGTTGCTCCGCGATCTGGATAATCCCGCGATTTTTACCACTTACAGCCATTGGATCGGGCCGGGCGCATTGGCCAGCTATCGCCAGTCGGATTTATTTGGCACCACTTGGGCCGCTACCAAAGCCTTGTTCGCCGAAAAACCTCTGGCTTTTAGTTCGGAACGGCTGCTACAAGTGGAGGTGGCCAATGATCAAGCCCATTGATGAAAAATAATGTCGGCCAAAGTGTGTGGGTTCCGATAGGGGAATTGGGCAAACTCGTTGTGGAACAAGCGCGAAACAGCCAAATTGCTGGCTTCATTTTCCGAATCTAGGGTGGTGTTCAAAAAAGCCACCGGGAGCAGGGTGAAATAAGACGCAAAGTGGGCTTCCAGTTCGGGCCGGTTCACATATTGGCCATCTTCCCAGCCGGCAATGAGGGGATAATGGGCATTGCAGCGGATTTCAAAGCGCACACCAGTGCTGGCAGCGCTAAACTGGACCGCCCAGAAATTGCCCGGTACATGCCGCACAACAGCCTGCAAATCCCAATCGCTTTGGACCATTGCCCACGACGCCGCCCCTTGCTCAAACCGATCCCAATCCGTTTGTGGCGGGGTGTTGCCTTTGGCGGTGCCGTGGCCCGTGATATTTGGTGGTAGAATAAAGTTCAATTTGCCTAAATTTGTAGGGACAAAAATAACCCAAAAGAACCACTCCGGCCATGAAAATCTATGCCCAAACGCTCAATTTGAAAGATGATACGGTCATTATCAGCCAATACCAAGCCTATCACGCCCAGCCATACCCCGAAGTAGTGGCTGCGCTGAAAGCGGTGGGGATTTTGGAAATGCGCATTTTCTTGCTGGGCCGCCGCTTGTTCATGTATATGACCACCGTGGATGAATTCGACCCAGCGGTGGACTTCGCGCGCTACCTCACCCTCAGCCCCCGGTGCCAAGAATGGGAAAACCTGAT
Source organism: Cytophagales bacterium (assembly GCA_038209965.1). Taxonomy (GTDB): domain Bacteria; phylum Bacteroidota; class Bacteroidia; order Cytophagales; family Thermoflexibacteraceae; genus JALONO01. The sequence goes on from JBBQXF010000033.1 coordinate 30,515, forward strand.
GACCAGTTTTCAGGAACGTGTGCCCGAGGCCCAGCCCCACGAAAAATGGGCCATGATGCAGCAGGTGTTTGAGTTGTAGGGCCAATGGCTGCCAACTGGCAAGAATACGCTCGCTCCGGCAGTTCTTGGAGGACGGATACTTGGGTAAAAACGAGAGCGAGGGGTACGATAAAAGTTGGTTATCCGCATTGATCACTACCTTTCCACCCAATAAAATGGGCTCGTACCACTTTTGGCACCTGACAACGGTCAGTTCCGACCGATTTGGCACAGAACTTATGCTAATAAACTAAAAACGATTGCTTATTGCAATGTTCTGGAACTATGAAAAATGCACCTTACCGGGCGATCAAAATAACGTTGGGGGCGATCGCCCTTTTATTGCTCCTTTTAGCAACTGGACTGGGGGGCGGGCTGTACTATCTGTACCGCAACCAAGACACCGTCGCGGCGATGGTGCTGAAGGAGCTGAACGAAATGCAAAAGGGGCACACCCAGATCCAACGGGCCTATGTGAACCCTTATACCAATTTTCCTTACATTTCCATTGATTTACAGGGTTTGGCTTTTTACGCCGCCCAAGGTGACAGTGTGCCAATCTATGCTTTTCAAGATGTGTATTTGGGCTTTGATATTTGGAAAATATTGGCGGGGGATTATACCATCAAACGCATTTATGCCAATCAAGGACAGCTAAATTTGGTGAAAGATGCCAATGGCGTGTATAACCTGCTCTTGGCCAAAAGCGTCCGCCAAAAAATACAAGCACCAGAAAAAGCGGGGAAAATTCACTTGGATTTGCGCCAATTGGTGCTGGAAAATGTAAAGATTACCCAGCATGATTTAAAGACCAAACAATTTGTTGCCGTGCAATTGGACAAAATGGCTACTTCCCTGAGTTATATCGATGAAATGATCAAAGATCAATTGGATGTTAAATTTACCATTGAGGAGATAAAGGCCGATACCACCACCCTGTTCAAAAACAAACACGTACACCTCAACAGCCGTCTTACCTACGATATAGCCAAGAACCTGTTGGTGATCGATCCCAGCGAAATTGAATTGGAGGAGGGGGAATTTAAGCTAAGAGGAACAGTGGACATCAACAAAAACGCTTTCGTCGATATCGAGGTGGAGGGCCGAAAACCCGATTTCAAGCTCATCACGTCATTTGCCCCGGAGTATGTTTACCAACGTTTGAAAAGCTACAAAAACAAGGGCGATATTTACTTTAAGGGCAAAATTATTGGCGAAACGATGGATCGGATGCCCAAGATCGATTTGGAGTTTGGTTGCCGAAATGCCCAATTTATCAATCCATTGGAACAAAGCTCCATCCGGGATCTGAACTTTATGGGTTACTTCACCAATGGTGAAAAGTGCGATCTAACTACTTGCGAGTTGTCCATCAAGAGTTTGAGCGGCAAACCTGAAGAAAGTATTTTTAACGGGAGTTTCCACATCAAAAACTTCACAAACCCTTATATTTCGATTGATCTGCACTCAAAACTGGACTTGAGCACCCTGAAAAACTTTTTTCCGATCGTTGCTCTCAAGGATCTCAAGGGTTGGGCGACGATTGATATGACCGTCGATGAACTGCTGGATTACAATGATGTGCAAACGACCTTGGGCAAACTGAAAGATGGAGCCGATAGTCGGCTGGTATTGAAGGAGGTCTCTTTTGTCCCCAATGGGTTCGCCCACGCAATCAAGGGCCTGAACGGAGAACTTGTACTGGAAGCTGGAATATTGAAAATCAAGCAATTGACCGCTAAAATCAAAGATTCTGACATTAGTTTGCAGGGCAGCGTCACCAACCTTGCCTCCTATTTTCACAACTGCGACACCGCCATTCAGGCCAATTTATCGGGCAAAGCTAATCTGTTGGATTTACAACAATTGGCGGGCATCGATGAAAAAATACGAAACTTGAGCCTCGAGCTGGCATTCACTACTTCGGTGGGTCAATTGCGAACGCCGAACTTGGTTCCCCAAGGTGAATTTTGGGTAAAAAACCTGACCATGACCTTGCAGAACTATCCTCATACGATCCACGATACCCACGTTGACCTTTTGATTGATCACAACCAAATCAGGATCAAGAAGTTGGAAACCATCGTGGACAAAAGTGACATCCATTGCACGGGCCAGATCCAAAATTACACGGCGTTGCTCGATTCCAGTCAAGCAAATCAAGCGATTGTGGCCAAACTGGCCCTGACTGCCGACCAACTCAACTTTGACGAGTTGTTGATATATGGCAAAACGAATTTTATGCCCCAAGACTATCAGCACGAAATTGTCAAAAACCTAAATTTAGAGCTTGAAGTGCAAATGCCCGCGCCCGACTTGCGCAAGGGCGAATTCATGGCCAACACCCGAATCGACCTCAAGCAGTTTGAAGCCCAAATGCAACTCCACCCATTGGCATTTCGCCAAGTCGCCGGTAAATTTGTGATGCAAGCCGGCAACTTGGAAATCCAGGATTTCCACGCCAAAATGGGCAAAAGTGATTTTAACCTGAGTGGCCAGATTGACAGTGTATTGGTTGCCGCCCAGATGAAAAGCAAAAAAGTGCTGAACTTCAAGGCCAACGTGTTGGATCTTGATGAACTGCTCACCCTGCCCAACATTGCGGCCGTACCTGTCACCAACCCATCAACCCCGGCCCAGCCAGACCATGATAGCGGCTTCAATCTGTTTGCGCTGCCTTTTCCCAAAATAGCGCTCCAACTGGAAATCGGGACGCTCCGCTACAAAAAGTATTTGGTCAATGAACTGGTGGGCAAGTTGAGGACTACCCCCGATCATCATTTGTACATTGATACTATGGCCATGCAAACTGCCGGGGGGCGGGTGGGAGTGGCGGGGTATTTCAATGGCTCCAACAAAAACAAGATCTACCTCAAGGGCAAAATCAAAGTAGCCGATCTGGATTTTGATAGATTGTTTTACAAACTTGACAATTTTGGGCAAGATTATTTGGTGAGCAATAACCTCCACGGCAAGCTGTCGGGCACGATCGATGCCAACGTGCGGATGCACACCGACTTCACCCCCGACTTGCAAGAAACCCAAGCGCACATTGAAGGCACGATCAGGGAAGGAAGTATCCACCAGTTTGCTCCCTTCCGCGCAATGTCGGCCTTCTTTGCTGACAAAGATCTCGATAACATCCGTTTTGCGGAAATGACCAATACCTTTGACTATCAAAATGGGATCATTAGTTTTCCCAAAATGGAAATAGCCACCAGTGTTGGCTACATTTTTATCCAAGGTAAACAAAGTTTGGATACGAGCATGGATTATGAAGTACAAGTGCCACTGAAAATCATCAAGCAAGCCACATGGGATTACTTGTTCAAACGCAAAAAGTCAGCGCAAGCCGGCCAGACCGGACTAGACGGCGATGAGGTGGTGGAAGACATCATCAGCTCCCGGGAAAAGGGGTACAAAAAACTCGTCAGCATTCGCATAAATGGCAAGCCCGACAACTACACAATCAAGTTGGGTAAAAGTAGAGAAAACTAACGCGGCCCCAAAATTGCCTCGGTACGTGCCATTGATCGCGCGAACCGCCCAATGCCCTGATCATACCCTTTGTCAGCTCCGGTTTCCATTGTTAAATTGTTTGTAATAGCGATGATACCGATAAGAATATTGTCTATTTTAGCCATTTTAAGTGGATTTGTCCTTAAATGGGCCTATTTTTGTCCCTTTGTTGTGGCAAACTTCCCCTTGTACCATTTATGCAAAAGACAAAGAAATTCAGATGGGCCGGATGGGTTTTCCTGATCGCCAGCTTGGTTTTTGGGAGCCAGTCGGTAAGGGCACAAGACCACCAGTTTACTCAGTTTTATGCCTCGCCCCTTTACATGAACCCGGCTTTTGCTGGTACTACCCCCCATTTTCGGTTTGCGGCCATTTATCGGAACCAATGGCCCAACATTCCTGGAGCCTATCAATCCATGCAGGCCAGCCTAGATTACAACTGGGATTATTACGACACGGGCATTGGCGTGTTGCTTTCCCACAACCGGGTGGGTGGCCCCGGCTTGGTCAATACCTCGGCAAATTTTTTCTACTCCTACCAAATCAACATCAACCGCTCTTGGGCCGCCCGGCTGGGCCTCAACGCGGGCATCGGCTTTACCAGCATTGATCTGAACCGGTTGACTTTTGAGGATCAACTGATCAATGGCGGCCCCACTGCCGAGCAACTTTCCCAACGCCCGCTGATCACTCCCAATTTTGGGGTGGGGGGTACGATCTACAGCCGCCAATTCTGGTTTGGGGCCGCCGCCCACAACCTTACCCGTCCCCAGCGGTCGTTTCTCTCCCCAGATGAGCGGCAGGCCATCCGGTTCACGGTTCAAACGGGCGTGAAAATCCCCCTTGATGGCCAAGGGGAAGACGCCAAAGTCAGTTTGTCGCCCGCTGCCCTTTATCAGGCCCAAGGGATTTACGACCAATTGGATTTGGGGGTAAATTTTTTCTACGAACCTATGATTATGGGAGTCTGGTACCGGGGCATCCCCATCCAGCAAAACATCCGGGGCAATCCCAACCAAGACATGCTGGCCGGGTTGATCGGGGTAAAGTTTGGCAACTGGACGGTCACTTACAGCTACGACATCACGTTTTCTTCGCTCAATAATTCCGGCGGCGCGCACGAGGTTTCGCTCATCTACGCGCCCAAGTACGATCAGCGGCGCAAACGGGGCACGAAACACATCAATTGCCCGATGTTTTTTTAGATCTTTGCCAGATACTTACAGTTCAGTCGCTACTATTTGCCCCGCCTTGTTGGTATAGAACCGGGGCACGATCCGTTTTTTCCGCTCCACGAAACCGCCGTAGTGCGAAGTATTGGCCGTGCGTTGATCCAGCACGTGGTCAAAAACTCCGGTCAGCCCCAAAAAAAGTTCGCAGATTTCGCGCACCCCGTGGGCTTGGCCGCTGTGTCCGGTCACATAGTCGCACAGTCCGTGGGCCTTGACGTAGCGCGCCAACAGGGGGCTGGCCGAGCGGCGCACCAGAAAGCGCAGCCCACATAGCTTGGCCAAGGAGAGATCCAGCACATCGTCGAACACAAAAGCCGTTTGGCTGGGCGTGAAGCCATATTGATCGCCCAAAAAATGCAGGGCGGCGGCTTTATCGGCAACCCGAAAAACCACGGCATCAAAATTTTCGCGCTGGGCCAATTGGAAGGCTGAGGGGTTGTGCTCGCCAGTGACAATGCCCGTGAACGGCATTTGGCCCTGCAAGCAATAAATGCCATAACGCAGGTAGTTGCTCCCGGCCGCATCGGGTTCGGCAAACAGGCTGCCCGCGCCCTCGCCCTTGGTCCCGGCATTGAACACTCCGTCCCAATCGAACAGAAAAGCCCGGATGGAACGTGCTTTCTCGACCAGCTCGGCCGCTGGAGCAACAAATTCGCCGCCAATGGCAGTGAACAGTTGGGCGATTTCTGACATAAGCATTGAAAAAAGGTAGCGCATGAACCGCAACAAAAACGGCGGGACTTGGCCCGCCGTTTTTGTTGCAAATGAATCAGTTAGTTGAGTTTCAACAAATCCTGCACATCGATCATCCCGACAGGCTTGCCATCTTTGACGGCAATGATTGTATCGACTTGGGTTTTCTTGAACAGGTCGTTTGCTTCGTGCAACATGGCCTCCGAACTGATCGAAACGGGAGTTTTGAATGATAAGTCGGCCAACTTTTTGTGTAAAATGCTTTCGCCGCTTTGCTCCAGATAGCGGCGCAAATCGCCATCGGTGAAAATTCCGGCCACGGCTCCGGTCACATCGGTCACCGTGACTGCCCCAAAGCCTGATTTGGTCATCTCGACAATGGCATCCACCACCGTTTTGTTCAAGGCCACCACCGGGTTTTTGCCATTCAAGGCATCTTTTACCTTGAGGGTCATGAGCCGGGTATGCTCAAAAAATTGTTGAGTGCCAAGCGCAGTGAAATTATTGTCGGTCAAAGCTTTCATCACTTTCCAGGGCACGGTCACAGTGTGTACGCCCACGTTGATCGCATTGCGCACGTGCTCGGCATGGCGCACCGAAGAGAACATGATCTTGGTGCTGTAGCCGTAATAATTGACCGCGTTGACGCATTGCTCCACCAAGGCCAGCGCGTCGTGGCCCTGATCTTGCAACCGGCCCACGAGCGGGCACACGTAAGTAGCCCCGGCCGCCATGGCCATGTAGGCTTGTTGTAGGGTATAGACCAAGTGCACGTTGGTGCGCAGGCCCTCGTCGGTCAGGCGCTTGCAGGCACTCACGCCCTCGAGCGACACCGGGATTTTGAACACCGTTTTGGCTGGATCCATGCCCAAGCTCAATAAACGGTGGGCTTCTCTTTGGATTTCGTCGGCAGTTTCGCCCAAAGCCTCAACTTGGAGCACTGGCACCATGCCCGCCAACTTGAGGATCATCCCGTCAATATCGGTGATGCCTTCCCGGTGCATAAAAGTTGGGGTGGTAGTCAGGCCGGCCAGAAAACCGAGCTTAAACGCTTGCTCAATTTCCTTGAGATCAACCGAGTCCAAATATAATTCCATGCGATTGCGTTGCGGATTAGTAAAAACTGGGGCAAAGTTGATCCCCTTTTACGGGATTTGCAAGCGTGGGGAAATTGATTTACATTTGATAACACAATGCGGCACTTCGTCTGTGCATTTTCGGGTATCCAACTTCTTATTTTGCAAAATGATAAACCATAAGTCCTTGCTTTTCTGTTGTTTATTGCTGGCCAATCAAGCCGCTGCCCAACAAAGGCCCTCGGCCCCGCTGCCGAAATTCAAAAAAATGGAGGATTTGCCCACCATCCGGGCCGAGGCTACCGAAAGATCCCGATATTTTGATTGGTTGCCATTTAAACCCAAGCCGGGCCGCGACAATCCCGACGGCTGGCTGCTCGGGCCGTGCGGCGAGCTGCCGTTGGCGGCCAAGGCCAGCTCGGCTCTGCGCTCGACGGGCAAAAATAATTATCAGGTCAGCAATCTGATCGACGACGACCCCACCACGGCTTGGGTGGAGGGCAAAACCGACGAGGGGATCGGGGAGAGTTTTGAGGTCATCCTCCAAAATGGCTACCTGCCGTGGCGTATCTTGAACGGCTACCAAAAGAACCCCGCCGTCTGGGAGGATAACGGACGCGTGAAAAAATTCAAGGTGTTGATCAATAACCAACCGGTTTTTTATTTGTTGCTGGAGGACAAAATGGGGCCCCAAGAAATTAAGATAATGAAGTTGTTGCCCCTGCCCAAAAGCGGGCGAAACCAAGATCTCCAAGTAAAATTTGTGATCGAAGAAGTCTTTCCGGGCCGAAAATTCAAGGACACCGCCATTTCGGCCATTTACCTCGGTGGGTGTTGACGGGCGGCCAGGCCGGCGCAAAATTCCAATGCTGCCCGCCCAGCCCAACGTATTTATTCGGCCCTGTATTTATCGGGATATTTGGGGGTAACAGTTTTGTAAAAATCCTTGATGTGTTCCATGTCGCGATCCATGTCGCCAGTGGGGTAGAAGGCATCGCTAAACCCGGCCGTTTTTTTGGCATAGTCCAAATACCCAAGCAAAATGGGCACTTTGGCAGCTTCCGCCACCCGGTAAAAACCAGTTTTCCATTCTTTGACCGCGTTGCGCGTCCCCTCGGGCGGGATGAGCAGGCACAGGTGCTCTTTTTCGGCAAACAAACTGATCATGTGTTCCACCAAATTATTTTTCCGGCTCCGATCAACCGGGATGCCCCCGGTGGCCCGCATCAATAAGCCAAGCGGAAAGGCAAACAATTGCTGCTTGGCCAAAAATCTCACCCGCATGTTGAGGGTATAAAACACCGATAGGGTGATGGGGTAATCATAGTTGGAGGTGTGGGGAGCGGCCACCACCACACATTTCTCGAATCGGCTCGGGTCAATGCCGACAATTTTCCAACCAATAAAGCGAAAATACCACTTGGCAACCAAGGCAATCATAAATAAAAGGCACAGTTAGATTTAAAAATTGGGGGTTTGTGGCCTCCAAGCTTGGATTTATGTCGGGCCCGCCACTTTCTAAGCCAACAAGGGGCGGCAGCATACATTGACAAAAGCCCAAAGATAGTTTTTTGTTTGGCAGTCCCGCCGTTTGGGACTGGGCAAAAATATAGCTACCAGATTTTTAGTTTTTTTTGGGCAAGGATAAACCCCGTCTTGCTCTAACTTTGCGCCCAACACTTCATTTTTGATTTCATGAACCCAAAATATTTTATCTTAGATTTTGACAGTACATTCACTAAAGTAGAAGGCTTGGACGAACTGGCCGAAATCGCCTTGGCGGGCAATGGGAGCAAAGACGCGATAGTGAGCCAGATCCGGGCTATCACCAATGCGGGCATGGAAGGCAAGCTGGCCTTCCGCGATTCGCTGATCCAGCGGTTGGCCCTGCTTCGGGCCAATCGCGCCCATTTACAGGTCTTGATCGGGGTGTTGCGCGAAAAAATCACCGATTCGGTAAAGCGCAACCGATCATTTTTTGAAACCTATGCTGACAATATCCTTATCGTTTCCAGTGGGTTTCGTGAGTTTGTGGAGCCGATCGTGACCGAATATGGCATCAAACCCGAAAATATATATGCCAATGAGTTTATTTTTGATGAACAAGACAATATTACGGGCTTTCGCGATAGTATAGCCTTGGCCCACGACAACGGCAAAGTGACCCTGCTGACCCAGCTCAATTTGCCCGGTGAGGTTTACGTCATCGGCGACGGCTACACCGACTACGAGATTCGCAAGGCTGGGCTGGCCAACACTTTCTATGCCTTCACCGAAAATGTTTCTCGTGATCGGGTGACTGAAAACGCCGACCACATTACCCCCAGTTTGGATGAATTTCTGTATGTCAATAAATTGCCGATGACCATCTCTTACCCCAAAAACCGGATTACCGTATTGATCCTAGAAAATATCCAAGCCGAAGCCGAACGAATCTTCCGGGAGGAGGGGTACAGCATTGAAATTGTCAGCTCGGCCCTGGATGAGGCCGAACTTTGTGAGCGGATCAAAGAAGTATCCATTCTTTGCATCCGTTCCAAAACCACCGTGACCCGGAAGGCGTTGGAGCAGGCCAACAAACTCATCGCGATCGGTACATTTAGCATCGGGACCAACCAAATCGATCTGGCGGCCGCCGCTGAGCGCGGGGTGGCCGTGTTCAATGCGCCCTACAGCAACACCCGCAGCGTGGTGGAGTTGGCCATTGGCGAAATTATCATGCTCATGCGCAACCTGCCCGACAAATTTACCAGGATGCACTTGGGCAAGTGGGACAAATCGGCCACTGACAGCTACGAAGTGCGGGGCAAAACGCTGGGCATCATCGGCTATGGCAACATCGGTTCCCAGCTCTCGGTCGTGGCCGAAGCCCTCGGTATGCGGGTGTGCTTCTACGATGTGATTGATCGGTTGGCCATTGGCAACGCGGTCAAATGCCGCAGTATGAAGGAGTTGCTCAACGCTTCCGATATCGTCAGTGTCCACATCGATGGGCGCAAAAGCAACCACCACTTCATTGGCCATGAGCATTTCCGTGAAATGAAAGAGGGGGTGATCTTTTTGAACCTGGCCCGGGGCGAAGTGGTGGATCAAGAGGCACTGGCCACTTATCTCAAAAACGGCAAAATCCGGGGGGCGGGCGTGGACGTGTTCCCGAGTGAGCCCAAAAACAACCAAGAAACTTTCGAGTCACCCTTGCGCGGCCTGAAAAACGTGATTTTGACCCCCCACATTGGCGGATCCACCACCGAGGCCCAGTACAACATCGCAACCTATGTGCCGGGCAAAATTATTGACTACGTAAATACCGGGAACACTTCCATGAGCGTGAACTTCCCAAACTTGCAACTGCCCGTGCTGGAAAATGCCCATCGGCTCATCCACATTCACCATAACGTGCCGGGCATCTTGGCCCAGATCAACAATGTGCTGGCCAAGCACCAGATCAACATCGTGGGCCAGTACCTAAAAACCGAGGAAGCGATCGGCTACGTGATCACCGATATTACCCGCCAATATGACAAGGAAGTGATCGCTGATCTGAAAAGCATTGCCAATACGATCAAGTTCCGGGTATTGTATTAAATTGGAACGATGCAGCCTGAACCGTTGGGCAAAGTGCGAGCTTGGTAGTGTGCCTTCGTGGTGCAAAGTCTGTGACTTTGCACCATAAATAAGCGAAAGTCTGTGACTTTCGTCAAACAGTGGCGGGTTTACTTTGCGCCACGTCTGCGCCTTCGCTGTGCAAAGTCTGTGACTTTGCACCACAAATAAGCGAAAGTTTATAACTTTCGTCAAAATTGTAAATAAAAAGTGTAGAAATATCAAATGGCAATCAAAAAATCTGAATTGTACAGTTCCCTGTGGGCGAGTTGCGACGAGCTACGGGGTGGCATGGATCCGAGCCAATACAAAGATTATATCCTTGTGTTGTTGTTTGTGAAATATGTGTCCGACAAATATGCGGATGATGCTGATGCCATTATTGAAATACCGAAAGGTGGTAGTTTCAAAGATATGCAAGCGTTGAAAGGCAATAAAGACATCGGCAATCAAATCAACATCATTATTGGGGCATTGGCTGGTGCGAATGATTTAAAAGGTGTGATTGATGTTGCCGACTTTGCTGACGATGATAAATTGGGCAAAGGCAAAGAAATGGTGGACAAACTCACTAACTTGATTGCCATTTTTGAAAACCCGGCATTGGATTTTAGTAAAAACCGTGCAGGTGGCGATGATATTTTGGGCGATGCCTTTGAATATCTGATGAAAAACTTTGCTACCGAAAGTGGCAAAAGCAAAGGACAATTTTATACGCCCAGCGAAGTAAGTCGTGTAATGGCAAAAGTCCTGAATATACACGATGCCACCAACAAAACTACTTTTTATGACCCTACTTGCGGGTCTGGTTCATTGCTACTAAAAGCATTAGATGAAGCCGATGGCAAAGGCACTATTTACGGACAAGAAAAAGATGTGGCAACTGCTGCCTTGGCTCGTATGAATATGATTTTGCACGGACAAGAAGCCATTGAAATACACAGAGGACAAAGCACACTTTCTGATCCATTTTTTAAAGACAACCACGGCCACCTAAAAACCTTTGATTTTGTGGTTGCCAATCCTCCATTTTCTTCGGTCAATTGGGCTACGGGTTTTAATCCGCAAGACGACATTTATGGGCGTTTT
>JBBQXF010000034.1:0-40533 GCA_038209965.1 Cytophagales bacterium
AGTTCACAATGGGTGAGCGAGGCCCGGGCGGTGAGGGTAATCAAGATTCCCTGCAAATCGCGGATACTGGTAGTGATGTTTTGGGCCAAGTAATCAACAATGTTTTCGGGAATGGCCAAGCCTTGGGACTCCATTTTGTAACGGATAATCTCCATCCGGGTAGGGTAGTCGGGCATTTGCACATCGGCGGTGAGGCCCAACTTGAAGCGCGAGAGCAAACGCTCCTGCATACCCTTGAGATCGCGGGGCGGGCAGTCGCTCGTCATGATAATTTGTTTGCCAGCTTGGTGCAAGTAGTTAAAAATATGGAAAAAATTTTCTTGGGTCTTTTCCTTTCCCGCCAAAAACTGGACATCATCGATAATTAAGGTATCTACTCGAAGGTAATAGTTGGTAAATTCTTGGACTTGGTTGCTGCGGAGCGCATCCACGAACTGGGTGATGAACAAATCGCACGGCACATACAGCACAAACTTGCGCGGGTGCTGTTTTTTGATCTCATTGCCAATGGCCTGTATCAAGTGCGTTTTGCCCAACCCAACTCCGCCATAGACCACTAGCGGATTGAAGGAGGTGGTGCCCGGGTTCTTGGCTACGGACAAGCCAGCGGTGTAGGCCAAGCGGTTGCAGTCCCCCAGTACCAGGTTGCTGAACGTATACTGGGAATTGAGGTTGGCCTTAAACAAATCGGCCGCGGCAGCAGGTTTGAGCTCAAATGGATTGAGCGGTTCCTTGGCTGCTTGGGCCAGTGGTTTGCCATTGGGATAACTCACTGGCTTTTGTTGGGGTATATTGATCGTAACTGGCTGGTTTTGTTCATTTCCTTTATCAATTACAATGGAATATTCCAATTTTGAGGCACTGCCCAATTCGGCCGTGATGGCCCGCTTGAGGATGCTCACGTAATGTTCCTCCAGCCATTCGTAGAAGAACTGACTAGGGACTTGGATCGTCAAAGTGTTGTGGGCCAGTTTGATGGGCCGAATAGGACCAAACCAAGTCTTAAAACTCTGTTCACCTACGGCTGGTCGGATAGTTCGGAGGCACTTCTCCCAAACATCAACGCAGTCAGGTGTGGTCACCGGTGTGGTCGTGGTCAACATATTCATAAGCCTTGTTCCGAAAATAAGCTCTACTAATTTAATGGCATTTTTTTTAGTGCCCCGCGGTCAATTGATTTTTTGAGCCGCAAAAAGCAACACCAAGTGCTTTTTAAAACACTTAATTCATTGAATCTCAACTGTTTACTATTTGGTTCGTTCCAAGTAATTTTGGAACAGGTACCGGCGATTGGGCGTAGGGATATGCCTTGTACCGCTGGTCATCTTCACTCAGATGGGACAACAAAAGAAGACAAAAAAAACGTAAAAAAAAATGCCCCAAACACTTGACTCGTTCAGGGGCACTTCTGATAGAGATTTTCCAAAAAAATAAATTTATTTTTTTTTGAGATGCTTCTGCATGGAAATTGCTATTTGAACAAAACTATCTTCTTAGTTCCAACCTCGGATTCCCCAAAATATTGCATCAGATAGACCCCATCTGGCAGGGATGAAAGATCGAAAAATTTCTGATTTTCAAAGCGTTCAAAGCGTTTTTCCAACAAAGTTCGACCTTGTAAATCTACAATTTTTGCTCCGCTGATTTTACCTTGGATCTGCACCCTCCCGTTGGTTGGGTTGGGGTAGATAAGTACCGCGTTCAGATCCGCAAAAGGATCGTCGTCCACCGCAGTGAGCGTGGCAGTGGCAAAGACCGGGCGGAGCATAAGACTGCCCTGGATCCGGGGATTGGTGTTCTGCACCCATTGGTTGGTCACGTTGAAGAAGATGCGGTCACTGGTATTGTTGTTGCGGTCAAAGCCTAGGGTGAGGTTCTTGTCGGTCAGTTGTTCTACTCCGATATAAAAAGTGCCATTCACGGGCAGCGATCGGCTCAAACGGACGCGGGTAAAGCGGTTGGTACTGTCAGGATACTCCACGAATGTATTTTGGATCAATAAGATCGAATCTTTGGCCCCGGTGCCCTCGATATTTTTCCATACCCTCAGGTTGTAGGTTTCCCCGGTCAAGTTGATGCCGATGGGCACAAAATTGACATCGATATGAGTGAGAATCCCGGGGCTAGGCAGGTCATAGCGGTAGGCCAAGCGGCCAAACCGCTGACTAAACGAGAGGCCGTACTCGGCACTGCCATCGTCATAGGCAAAATAATTATCCAGAACGACCCGGCTCTCGATGGTGTCATTGTTGCGAAAGTTGACACCCGGCACAATGTTGTCGGCTTCCCGGGTATTGAGCCGAAACTTGGTCTCCAGCACCATGCGCGGCTGGCCGGTGGGCACTCTGAGCTGGCGGTTAGGCCGGCGGTCGGTGGTGGCCCCGAAAATGCGGAACTGGCGCTGTTGCCGCTGGATCAGGGTAGTTGTATCAGTGAGTACAGTCAGGAACCGACGACTGTTCAACTCACTGACGATGACATCGTAGGAAAACACATTGAAACGGTTGTCCAAGTTGTTGACAAATGTGTTGATGGTATCGCGCACAATGGCCCGTTGCTGAAAGGTATAGTATTGATCGATGGGCATGGCCGAATAAGGCCCGGTAGTCAACAACTGGGGGACCGAACTGGCGGCGATATCGAGCAGGTTTTCGTTTTCCACCCGGCGGTCGCGGTTCAGGAACACATAATCAACGTTCCAAGTGTCAAACATGCCCGATTGGCGGGTATTGACCACAAAACGGAAGCGAAAATTGCGGTGGAAATACGCCGGATCAATGACCGCAATGGGCACATAGGCGAACTCGGTCAGGCCTAGGCCCCCGCTCTGTTGCCAGACCGCAACCCAATCGCCCCGGCGGGTAAAGAACTCGAGCCTGATATTGTCGTCAGGGTCGGGCCGCTCGCCCAGCCCCTGAGACTGCCAGTGGAAGCTGAACACCACATTGTCGGCACCAGTGAGGGCCGACAAATCGAGGTAGCGCGAGGTGAGCTTGTCGGCCTCGCCCTGGGCAAAGGGATCTTCAAAGTTATAGGGTTTGGCCTGCCAATTGATGCCGTCAAATGTGGCCACATTGAACGATGGGGGCCGAACACCGTAAGAATTGTTGACATATACGCCGCTACGGTGCTCCCACCGCATGGTGTCCGGCATATCGGGTGAGGGCGAACGGCGCGCCCAAGGCTTGTTGGCGGTGGTAAAATCGTCAAAAAAGGGCAAGGACAGCCGGATGGTATCGGCTTCTGGCCGGAACCGCGACGGGGTTTGGGCCAATTCGGCGGCATGGTGCTGCTGCGGCACAGGTTGGATACCGATCTGGGCCCAAGCTGCCACGGGGAACAGTCCGGCCCACAATCCGAACAAACGTTGGAACATCCTAATTGATTTCATGGCCAGTTGGCAAGGTTTAAAACTACCGCTGCAAGTACTTTGCCGCAACGGCAGCCGGTGATGGCAAATTTGCGCTGGTAAACGTTCGGTCATGGAGGCTGGGTTAGGCACTATCTGGGTTCAATCGATATCAATACAATCTAGTGACGGTTTTAGTTGGTTAGGCCAATACTGGGCCGCCACCTGGTTTTTTTGTTCCGTGGTAACAAATAGCGCATTGGGGAAAGTCGCTTGCGATGAAGTACAAATAATTTGTCTTTCCCCAAGCCGCTCAACGGCTACTTTTTGTGTCCAATGCTCTTTGGCGACTACTCGTCAAGTTCGGACTCGATGACTTTGGGTTTTGCCCGCCCAACAACTTCGCCTCACTGCGCGGGGCCGGGCACTGCTGGGGCAACTTCGTTGTAAAGGGTTTGCACGACCGTTTGTCCCACCGCCTTGAGTGTTTCTTTGCTGATGATACCCATATTATCATTGTGGGTGTGCCAAAAATCGCCAAACCCGGTCCGAGGGTGATACTGGATGATGTCGATCATGGGGATGCCCGCTATTTCGTTGATGTACCGGTGGTCATCGATGATGCCCGGGGTGCCTTCCATCACGAAAAATTCGCCATGCCCCAGCTTATGGCCAATGGCCCACACTTTTTGGACAACGCTGGGCGCATACTCGAGCGACACGCCCTCTTGGTAAAAGCGTGCCCCGGCCGCGCCCACCATGTCGAGCAGGATGCCATAATATCCCTTGTAGCCGGGCACGTGCTTATTGGCGGCCCAGTGTTTGGCCCCCAAGCACCAACTGTCGGGCCGGGGGGGGCCACGGTCGAACTCGGGTTGGCCGTGATCTTCGCTGTCAAAAAAAATGATGTCAATCCCAAAACCCAGTTTGGCCGAGTCCGCAGCAATGGTGCGGGCAATCTCGAGCAGCACGCCCACGCCGCTCCCCCCGTCATTGGCCCCGGCAATGGGGGCCATTTGTTGGCTGGCTTCTTTTTCTTGGTCCGCCACCGGGCGGGTGTCCCAGTGGGCCGCCAAAATGATCCGTTTTTTGGCCCCGGGATTTAGCGCCCCAATGATGTTGCGCGACTTGAGGATGGTGCCATTGTAAGCCGCCACTTCGAAGGCTTGGCTGTAAGTGGTCCAGCCGTACTGGTTGAGTTGCCCGATCAGGTAATCGCCACAGCGGCGGTGTGCCTCCGTGTTGGGGATCCGGTAGCCAAAGCTCACCTGCTTGGCAATGAAGGTGTAGGCTGAGTCGGCATTGAAAGCGGGGGCTGGTTGCAACACCAGCACTGGTTCGCCGTCCACCCCTTCGGATTTGCCACTTCCTTGACCGGTTTGGTCACACGCGCAAGTACCAAAAAGCAACAACATCCCCCCCAACAACCTGCCCGGAAATCGAACTGATAGGGTGAGCAAGGAAAACGGCCGGTTTTTCATGAAATCAGGATTAGACCACAAACTTAACGCTTTAAACAAAAATGCCGAAGGATTTGCGATTTCCCAAACCCAAAGCGGCCAGTGGGCCCAATTAGGGTGGGCCAAGAGCAGCCAGAAAACAAAACTTAACCTACTCTTAATTCAGCCGAAACATTTCTTAACTTTAAGGCGGTTAACTTTGTAGCTACTTAACCGCAATTTTACATGAACCCGCAAGGTCACCGAGTTCTGGTAGTGGACGATGAGCCGGATATCATAGAAATGCTTACCTACAACCTCGAGAAAGAGGGCTACGAGGTAAGATCGGCCAATAATGGCAAAAAGGCATTGCAAGTGGCCATCGGGTTTCAACCTGAACTGGTCCTGATGGACATTATGATGCCCGTAATGGATGGGGTGGAGGCTTGCCGATTGCTCCGCGAACTTCCCGAAACCAAAACGGCCTACATCATTTTTCTCACCGCCCGCTCGGAAGAATACTCGGAAGTGGCCGCGTTTGATACCGGGGCCAATGATTATCTGACCAAGCCCATTAAGCCGCGCGCGCTGATGAGCCGGATCAATGCCGTGTTTCGTCGGGAATCGAAGAAAGTGGCCGAGGGGCACCACCAAATCGCGGTGGGCGATCTGATCATTGACCGCACCAGCTATACCCTGTTCAAAGGTGGCGAACCAATCGCCCTCCCCAAGAAAGAATTTGAGTTGTTGTTTTTTCTGGCCAGTAATCCTGACCGAGTATATAACCGGGACGAACTGCTGCAAAATATCTGGGGGGCCGATGTGTATGTGCTGGCCCGCACGGTGGATGTCCATATCCGCCGGATCCGGGAGAAAATCGGGGAGCACTTTATCAAGACGATGAAGGGCGTGGGCTACAAGTTTGAGTGGCTGGGCTAATATGGCCCCAACATTGGTTTATTGGCCCAGAAATGGCACATTTGCCCCAGCTCAAGCCCGAGCAACCTGTTAAGATCTATTATGCGGCTCAATTCTCGGCTCATTGCATTTTTGCTGGCTTCGGCGGTGTGCTTGGCCACCCTTTCA
This sequence comes from Cytophagales bacterium, assembly GCA_038209965.1. Taxonomy (GTDB): domain Bacteria; phylum Bacteroidota; class Bacteroidia; order Cytophagales; family Thermoflexibacteraceae; genus JALONO01. The sequence continues at coordinate 5,875 of JBBQXF010000034.1, forward strand.
TTCCTCTCGCTCTTGCCCTCATCCACCACAACTGAGTTGATCGTGGTGGGGCTGTTGTCTTTTTCGGCCACTTTTATCCTCAACTCGGTCGTTTTTGAATACTTGATTTTTCGGGAGATCCGCGAAATCTATGGGGCCATTGATAAATTCAACCGCAAGGAGTTCAAGAGCCAGACCGTGGAAACGGTACGCGAAAGTAACAATCCGCTCCGGGTGGTCAAACGCGAAATCGAGGCTTACGCCAACCGCAAACAAAAAGAGATTGAGGAACTTAAAAAACTGGAGGCATTCCGCCGTGAGTTCATCGCCGATGTATCGCACGAACTGAAAACCCCCCTCTTCGCCGCCCAAGGCTTTGTGCTCACCCTGCTCGATGGGGCCATTGACGATGAGAACGTGCGCTATAAATTCCTCAAAAAAGCGGCCAAGAGCCTTGATGGCCTGAGTATGCTGGTGCAAGATCTGCTCACCCTGACCCAGATTGAGTCGGGTGACATCACGATGCACTTTGAGGTGTTCGATTTGGCCTTGATGGTACACGATATTTTTGACCAACTGGAGTCCAAGGCCCAAAGGCGTGGCACAACGCTCCGATGGGAAACTACCGGCAGCAAGGATCTTCCTATTTTCGTAAATGCTGACCACACCCGCATGGGCCAGGTACTGACCAACTTGGTGGGCAATGCCATCAAATATGGCAACGAGGAGGGCACCGTGACCGTAAAGCTCATCCCCGAAGGCGATCTCCTGACCGTGCTGGTGAACGATAACGGCCCTGGCATTGCCAAAGAGCACCTCAAACGAATTTTTGACCGTTTTTATCGGATTGAGAAGAGCCGCTCCCGCCAACAGGGCGGCTCAGGACTGGGCCTGTCCATCGTTAAACATGTGTTGGAAAAGCACCAGTCGCCCATCAGCGTGACCAGCGAGCTGGGCAAAGGAACCACGTTCAATTTTCGGTTGAAACTGGCCAAATAGTCCCGGCGGGCGCTGATCTCCGGTAAGCGACTGATGTTGCCCAAGGCGTGCGCTTACCTATTCCGGCCGGGCTTTTTATTGCGCGAGCAACTACCAATAACGTTTTTGGCAGAAAGCAGAACACCTTTTGTTGGATGTTCTGCTTTCCATTTTTTTAGAAGTCCATGCACTTTATTTGCCCAACTTCATTTTTACGGGATCCCAGTTGATTATTTTTTGTTCAAATACGCTCAGGTTGGTCGCCAAGCAGGGCCCAGCAGCCCGAAGGCCGAAGGATGGATCCTGCACTACTGGCGTGCCCTCCCGAATGGATTTGAACAAGTTGGCAAAGTGGTCGACCCGCTCGTCATAACCAGCCGGCGACTGGAACTTGGTCTCGTTTTTTTTGGGCCAAGCGCGGTCGGCTTCTGAATATTTGGCTTTGTACTGCTTCTCAAACTCGGCTTGCACCTCGGTTGGGAAAGTGAACAGGGAATCGTAGCCGCCATAGCCGGGGGCCTTGGGCAGCGGTGACTGGGCGAGGGTGAAATCGTTCCAACCTAGGGTGAGGGCCCCGTCCGAACCAATGATCCGGGTGCTTTCCCCACCGCCCGATCCGTCGGCAAAGTTTACTTGCAGACAGACCTGAAAAGCCGGGTGCTTGTCCGTTTCGGGGTACTCGAGAACCGAAGAAACCACATCGGGCACATCGCGGCCGTCTTTCCAGTAGCTCAATTGCCCGCTGGACATGATGCGCGTTGGCCCGAGTGCGCCAGTGATGAAGTGGATGCCCGAAATCAAGTGGACGAACAAATCGCCGGGCACGCCGGTTCCATAATCGCGGTAGTTGCGCCAGCGGAAAAAGCGGGTGGGGTCAAACGGCACCTTGGGCGCGTTGCCCAAGAACCGGTCAAAATCCACCGTTTGGGGCGAGGCATCGGGCGGGATCGAGTATTGCCACGCGCCGAGTGAACTGTGACGGTTGGTGCTGGCCACAACCATGTTCAGCTTGCCAATGGCCCCAGCTTCGTACAGCCGTTTGGCCTCGATAAAGGCCAGGCTGCTCACGCGCTGGCTGCCCACCTGCATCCGTTTCCCACTTTTTTGCTGGGCAGCTACCACGTCCAGCCCTTCTTGTACCTTGTGCACCATCGGCTTTTCGCAATACACATGTTTGCCCTTATTGAGGGCCTCGATCGAAATGGGGGCGTGCCAATGGTCGGGCGTGGCAATGATCACCATGTCCACGTCGGATCGATGGAGGATTTCGCGGTAGTCGCGGGTGGCAAACAGGCTCTTGCCAAATTTTTCTTTGGCTTGGGCCAAACGGCCTTCGTATAGATCGCAAATGGCCACCAGTTCAGTGCCTTGGGTTTTGAGGGCGGCCTGCGTGTCATAGTGGCCAATGATGCCCGCCCCGATCAAGCCGATGCGGATCTTGTCATTCACACTCACTTTTTTGTTCTCCTGTACGGGTGCTTGGAGCTGCACTACCTTGGCCATGCTGTCAGCAGCGGCCAGTCCAGTTGCGGCCAAGGCCGAAGCCCCGGCAGCTTTGCGGAGGAAGTTTCTTCTTTTCATGTTTACGCGTTATGGTTGAGTTAAAGGTAAGCGACTTTTGGCAAAAAATTGTGTTTGCGCTTCACTAATGGCTGGATGTCACCAGCACACTGCGCAACAAGAGCCCCATTTGCCAGCCAACGGTTGGTTGGTGGTAAATGGGGCTGGCCAATCAATGGCTTTTTTGTCAATTCTGGCAGCTTAAAGGCCGATTGGCGATGGGGCCGGCGAGTAATCTTAGGCAGTGGTCTCCTTCAGATCCTGCTTGGCCTTGGCCTCAATTTTCTCCATCACGATGGGTTTGATTGCCTGCTTTCTGAAATAGGCCAACATTTCTTTGACCGTATTCTTTGCCCCTTCGTCATTGCCTTGGCGTTTTTGCATTTTGGCCATGTTGATCATGGCCATGTTGAGCGAAATATTGTCCAAGTTATGCCCAGCACTTTTTTTGGTGGCCTCCATCACTTTAATGAGCTGGGCTTCGTTCTCTTGGAAGTCGCGCTGACGAGTGTCCATTTGTTTTTCTTTGCCCAGCGCCTTGAACTCCCGGCCCGCATTGATGCCCTTTACCAACGCCGCATACACGGCCATTGGGTGGTTTTTGTACTTGTCCAGCACTAAGTCAAAGGCATCGTTGCCGCTGCGCAGGTAGGCCCCATCTGAGCCGAGCAAGCTGAGCAGGTAGCCTTGGTCGTCCCCAAAGAACAAATCGGCCAGGTCGTCTTCGGCGGCGGTCACGGGCGATTTCACCCGCAGGCGCACTGGTTCGGAGACCACTTGGCTGCCATCGGTAGCAAAATAGACGGCCCGTAGGGTATAAAAGCCCCCTTGATCAAAATAAAAGCCATCCTTACCAAAGCCGATGTAGGCACTTTCATAAAGCGCAGGGTTATTGGCATCGAGCACCACTTCTTTGGGGGCCATGAAATGTTCGCCCAACGGATGAAAGGCCACCACCCGGCCATCCGGCTTTTGGATGGCAATCTTGACCAGATCGAAGCTGGGGTGCAGGTAGGGGTGCACCGATTTGCCGCGCAGATCATAGGTGCGCAAGCGCAGATCCACCACTACTGGCTCACCGAAAGCATAGGAAGGACGGGCCTCGAGCCGGAGTTCTAGGCCCGAATGGTTCTCTACCATGGCCATGTATCCGTCATGGGCGTGATCATGGCCAGCCCCGAGTGCCCCACCGACCAGAAAGTTGTTGCCGCCCATGACCACGTTGTTGCGGTACGCGTGGCGGATGTGCATCAGTTCCTCAGCATCAAAGCGGAAGGGGAAAGCTGCCCAAAAACCGGCCGGGCCGCCACTGGGAAAAAACCAGGGATAGTTCATCCACGAAAGCGAGCCGGTGCGGTTGGGCACGGCGGGTGAATTGAACGACTTTTGCCATGAGTGGGCCAAGTTGAAGCAGTGGCCCAACTCGTGGACATAAGTGTAGAGTTGGATGCGCTGCTGTTGGGCACTGGTGCCGCCGATCCCCGCGTTGAACACCGCGCAACCTTGCCGTTGTTTGCCCTGTTGGTCGAACATGATGCCATAGAGTCCAGTTCCCAAATCATGGAGTTGGGCCACCAACAGCCATACCCGCCACTGGGCTTGGTCGGTCCACCCGGTCAGGTTGGCCATCATGGCCGCGTGCAGTTCGCTATTGCTCCACGCGCTCCCGATGCTCGCTGTTGACACGATGTTCGTACCGCCAGTATTGACCATCTCGACCCCGGCCTCCGCAAAAGCACTTGCTACTGACAGCACCCGGGCTGGCCCGCCCGAGGGCAAAGCCCCGGTGTTGTAGCCGGTAAAGGGCGCAACGCCCGATACATTGTCCTGCTCATAGAACACAGTGCGGAAAAACCGGGATTCGAGGGCGCAGGTGTAAGTGGCTGAGGGCGTTGTCGAAGTATCGTTGGTAAAAAAACGGAGCGTGGCGGCAGCGGCCGGTTGAAATAGTAGATTGCGCGGCACGGTCACCCGGATGTACCGATTGCCGATCGAAAAACCGAAGGTGGCATAGCCCCGGATCGTGGCCGAAGTAGCACCATAAGTGATGGTTGGCGAAGCGAGCACAAACGAACCATGGTAAGCGGTGGTTCCGCCAGAAATTTGATTGAAATCGCCGCTGACCCGGTTGAGGGGGCCGGTACCGTCAACATCAATCCGTAGCTCGAGCTGCCAAGCGCCCGAGTTCCCCCGGTAGCGCCCGCTCACCGTGCGCCGGGGAAGTACGAAGGGATGGCGCTGAATGCCCGTCATCCCATCTTCGTAGTTGTTGGCCGAGTCTTGCCCAAGCTGGGCATGTCCATTGGTGAGCAGGTTTTCTTCTACCGGCAACACCTCGTAGAATTCGTTATAGGAGATAGAATCGGAACTTTCCACACCAGCAAGTTGCTGGGAGGGATCATGGGTGATTTCCATTAGACGTTATTGTTTAGTGACAGTCAAAACTAGTTTTTGTTGTACAAAAAACCTAATGTTTTTGAGCTTTATTTTACCGAAAAATCAATGATATCTGCAACAGCGTTGCAGATAAAGTGCATCCGTGGAATGCAGCGCAAGAAACAATTGGGGGAAAAGGCATAAATTGCGCTCCCAGTTTTTTAGTGCAATTGAATCGACAAATAAAAACATGAAAGTAGCAGTAATAGGGGCAACTGGCCTAGTGGGTGGCGAAGTATTAAAGGTACTCAAAGAGCGCCAGTTCAAGTTTGACACGCTGATTCCCGTGGCTTCGGCCAAATCGGTGGGCAGCTTAGTGGAATATAACGGGAAGACTTTCCCCGTCGTTGGTATGGACGAAGCCATTGCACTCAGGCCCGAGATTGCCATTTTTTCGGCTGGCGGCAGCACGTCACTCGAGCACGCCCCGCGCTTTGCCGAAGTGGGCACGGTGGTGATCGACAACTCCTCCGTATGGCGGATGGACCCGACCAAGAAGCTGGTCGTTCCCGAGATCAACGCCCATACCCTGACCAAAGACGATAAAATAATTGCCAATCCCAATTGTTCTACCATCCAGATGGTGGTGGTGCTCAACCCTTTGCACCTCCGCTATGGAGTGAAGCGCGTCGTGGTGTCCACTTACCAATCGGTGACGGGGACAGGCAAAAAAGCCGTTGATCAATTGTTGAACGAACGCGCTGGTCAAGCCGGCCCGATGGCTTATCCCCACAAAATAGACTTGAATGTGCTGCCCCATATTGACGTTTTCTTGGACAACGGCTACACCAAAGAAGAAATGAAAATGGTGAACGAAACCAAGAAGATCATGCGCGATGACAGCATCAGAGTAACGGCCACCACGGTGCGCATCCCGGTGGTGGGCGGCCACTCCGAAGCCGTGAACATCGAGTTTGCCAACGACTTTGACCTGAGCGAAGTGTATGAGATTTTGGGCAAGGCTGAGGGCGTGATCGTGCAAGACGACGTAAAAACCAACCTGTACCCCATGCCCATGAACGCCCACGGGCGCGATGAGGTGTTTGTGGGCCGGATCCGCCGCGATGAGTCGCAGCCCAACAGCCTCAACCTGTGGATCGTGGCCGACAACCTGCGCAAGGGCGCGGCGACCAATGCGGTGCAAATTGCCGAATATTTGGTAAAAAGCGGGTTGGTGTAAAACTTTGGCGCCATCCCTCGCTTTTTATGCAGGTTGACAGCTTAGCAAAGTTGTCAACCTTTTTTGCGTTTACTGCCAGGTGGCGGTAAAGCCTTTCAAGGCCTCTTGGTTGTATGTAAAGGTCTCATATCCAAAAAATTGGTGTTCACCCCCGATTTTGAGGAGAAACGAGCCACTGCCACCAACCAAATCGATCGCTGACCAATATGGAAAGCCGGCTAGTCGGTTTAGGTGTAAACCATTTCACTGCCTACACTTGGCTTGGTAGGGCATAAGGCCGGCTAAACTGGCCATGAACTTGGGACTGGCCAAAGTAGAATAAACCTGTTGGAAAACCCGGTACCTTGCTTCGTCCCTAATTTGGTTGGGCCGCATTTGATCGTAGAGGCCACTGCCACTGAATGCCCGAAATTTCCCCCCAGCAAATACACAATAATCTCAAAATCAAAGGTGGAGAGGCAAAATCATGTAAACGCTTTTTCTTTTAACTGTCACTTTGCATTAAGCGGCAATCCGCTCGATGTGTCAATCATGCAACTTATTGCCCAAATAGTGTAATACACACCTCACTTAATGTGCCCAACTTTGCACCGTAGAGAAAATTCATGTACTACTTAACTAATAAAAAAATGGAAAAGGCATCAGAACAAAATAAGCAAAACTTATCGGCACAAGATGCAATAGATAAGCTGAAAGAACTCATCAAGAGCGAATCCATTTGTTTTTTTTGTACCCAACTCACCAAACAGCCAATAACTACTAGGCCCATGAGTACGCAGAAAGTGGATGATCATGGGAATATCTGGTTTATGAGTTCCATTAAAAGTAATAAAAATACAGAAATTGGACAAGATAATATGGTACAGTTATTTTATTCCAATCCTTCCAGCTACGAATTCCTTAGTGTGCTTGGCAATGCAACCATTACTACCGACAGAGAAAAAATTTATGAAATGTGGACACCGTTTGCCAAAGCATGGTTCAAAGATGGGAAAGAAGACACTAATATTTCTCTCATAAAAGTAACACCACAATCAGCTTACTATTGGGATACCAAAAACAACAAAATGATTTCCATGATTCAAATGTTCGCATCTATGCTTACAGGTAGTGCACTTGACGGTGGCGTGGAAGGGACATTAAAAGTCAAATAAATTCAATCATCATAGCAACATCAAAAAACACAAGGTAAAGCTGAAAAAATAATGCCTGAATACAAATATGGGACTTTGAAATCTAGTAGCGGAGCTGAGGTTAAAAGCCGTAACCAAACGATTGCAACCGGCCTGAGCGAAGCAAGAGGCGTCAGAGAAAAAACTCCTGCAAAAAAACGAACAGTTGTGAAAAATACCAGGCGTTTTAACTTTTAAAACACAAACATCAAAAGTTTATATTTGGTATTGACTTTTTTGTTTTCATATTCATTGGTTTTTTCTCAAAATAACTCAGCCAATGTCTTGCCACCACCCTACGCAACTAAATCAGCTATGAATTTTAGCAATGCAATCGGATGGGACAATGGTAGAGCACCAACCGCCCCAACTGGATTTATTGTTACAAATTACGCTGATGAATTCGATAATCCCAAGTGGATGTACGTAACACCCAATGGGGATGTATTGGTAGCCGAAAGCAACGGAAAACATTCGTTGATCGAAAAAATTGGCGGTCAAGTAGTTGGTGCGAGCAAGTCCAATAATTTGAGCAATAGCGCCGACCGCATTAGTTTATTGCGTGATACCAATAACGACGAGATTCCAGATTTGCGAACCATTTTTTTAACTGAACTGAATCAGCCTTTTGGTATGCTGGTCATTGGCGATTGGTTATACGTGGCCAATACTGACGCATTATGGCGGTTTCGTTATCAAACTGGGCAAACCGAAATCACTGAAAAAGGCGAAGAAATCATTGATTTGCCCTCGCAAGACCATGACCGACATTGGACTCGCAATATATTGGCCAATGCTGATAACACAAAAATATATATTGCCATTGGTTCAATTACAAATGTTGCCGAAAAAGGGATTGACCAAGAGGTAAAACGGGCTGATATTTTAGAGATAAATCCAGATGGCTCAGGCGAAATCATCTATGCAAGTGGTTTACGCAATCCGGTGGGCATGGACCGGGATACAGGGTGGTTTTCGTACCTTTTGCCAATGGAAAACCAACAGGCAAATCAGATGATTTTCTAACCGGATTTATGGTTGATGACCACAAAAAAGTCTACGGAAGACCAGTTGGCGTAATTGTCCTCTCTGACGGATCACTATTGGTTACCGACGATGTTTCTAACATAATCTGGCGAGTATCAGCCAAGCAATGCTCCAAAAAAGTTTTAGTTTCTGTTTGCAGCTAATGTTGATGTAGCCAACAAAGGTTTTGTAATGCTAAGGCAAATATGAGCCTTGTTTGAAGCGTCATTGCGAGCAGAAAGACCGCTTTCACACTTAAACACACCAAAAAAATTACCTTAAAAACTAAAATTCAATGCAAAAAAAAGTATTTAGTATCGCACTATTTTTAGCCATACTTACAACATTTTCAAGCTGTGTGGCGATTGAAGGAATCTTTAAAGCGGGTATGGGCTTTGGCATTTTTATGGTGATCGCAGTTATCTCGCTTATTGCTTTTTTCATCATCAAAATGACGCGAAACAAATAATTTTTTTCACTCAACCAATTTAAAAAATAGCAAAATGAATTACATAGAATCAAACAAAGACACCACAGGCAGGCCTGTGAGGATCTATTACAACGATTACGGAACGGGAAAACCTGTTGTGCTCATTCACGGTTGGCCATTGAGCAATGAAATGTGGGAATATCAAATTAGCGATTTAGTCGAGAGCGGACATCGCGTAATTGCCTACGATCGGCGCGGATTTGGAAAGTCGTCAAAACCATGGTACGGCTACGATTATGACACATTGACTGACGATTTAAAATCTTTGATAGACCAGCTTGGATTAGAGGACATCACACTCATTGGTTTTTCAATGGGTGGTGGCGAAGTAGTTCGCTATTTTAGTCGTCATGCAGGAAAAGGGGTAAGCAAAGTTGTTTTGATTTCTTCCGTAACACCATTCAGGCTAAAAAATGAAACCAATCCTGATGGTATGCCACAAGAAAAATTTGATGAGACTATTGAAAAAATCAAACAAGATCGCATTGGCTTCTTGGATGATTTTGGAAAAGCATTCTTCGGGGCATCAACATTTAGTAAACCATTGAGCACGCCGCTGTTAGAATATTACAGGATGCTTTGTTCATTTGCGTCACCCCGTGCTACCCAAGAGTGCGCCAAAGCATTTGCATCAACTGATTTTCGCAGTGAAATGAAAACTGTAAATGTTCCTACTTTGATTATTCACGGCGACGAAGATAAAACAGTTGATATCGAGATCTCGGCAAAAGAATCAACCAAACTCATTCCAAACAATGCATTTTTAATTTATGAGGGTGCTCCACATGGCCTGTTTTATACCGAACGGGAAAAGCTAAATTCCGATTTAATCGAATTTATCACAAATGGAACAATACGAGTAAAAAAAATGAATTGGAATACAAACGATGAAGAGTTCAACAGTGTAATCGACCAAGATTTAGTATTAAAATAATTAATCATCTCAAACGCTAAAAAACAACAAAATGAAAAGTACAACATCAAAGCACACGCAAAATGAAACAGCACCAAAAGGTGTAACCGCCAAGTCAGATGCCGCAAAAGGTCTTCGTGACTTATTTGAAGATCAGTTGAAAGACATCTATTGGGCAGAAAAGGAATTGACAAAAGCAATCCCCAAGATGATTAAAAATTCAACTTCTGATGAATTGATTGAGGCGCTCACCGCACATTTGGAAGAAACCAAAAAGCATGTGACACGCTTGGAAGAGGCTTTCACGGTCATTGGTGTCAAAGCTCAAAGTAAAAAATGTGAAGCAATGGCAGGGCTTGTTAGAGAAGCAGAAGAAATAATGGAAGCAACACAACCAGGCGTTGTCCGCGATGCGGGCATAATTTTGGCTGGGCAAAAAGTGGAGCATTATGAAATCGCAACTTATGGAACATTGGCGTCATTTGCAAAAATCCTAGGCGAGACGAAAGCAGCATCTTTATTAGAAAAAACATTGAACGAGGAAAAAGCAGTAGACCAAAAACTCTCTGAGATTTCCAATTCAATAAATGTAGATGCAGTCGATGAAGACATGGAAATGGCTGACACCCACACAAAGCGATAAATAAAAAACCAAAATTATTTTGGTGTAATTTATGATTTTGTGAAAAGTAAAGTACCGTTACTTGCGTATTTCGCAATGACGGTACTTTTTTTTAAGGTACCTACAACGCACCAAGTAACCTTTAAACGCGTTGATTTTTTGCTTTTGTAGTAAAATGAAAGTGCCAAATTTTCATTGCTAGTTGCGACCTTGGATGCTTGCGAAGCACCAATTACTTGCCTACGCAACGGCCAAAAAACAGTAGTGGCCCGCTTTTGGCTCATTGGCCAGTCCAGCGCCGGTGCAGGGCCAACACCTGGGGGATGAGCAACTGCTGGCCGTCATTGTGGATCACATGATTGGCCAGTTTGATCTTGTCCGCTTCGGGCATTTGGGCCGCGATGATGGCCCGGATCTCGGTTTCGGATCGTTGGGGGTCGCGGGCCTGTACCCGGCTTATCCGCAGGTCAAGCGGGGCTGTCACCACCAGCAACTGATCCAGTTCTCGGTGCGAACCAGCCTCGATCATCAGGGCGGCCTCCTTGATCAGATAGGGAAACCTGCCCGTTTGGGCCATGACCCATGCCCGGGTGTCCTCCCCCACTCGGGGATGGACGAGGCTGTTGAGCAACTCCCGTTTTTCTTGGTGGCCAAACACGGCCGCCGCCAAATGTGCCCGATCCAGTGAACCATCGGACAGATAGGTGGCTTGGCCAAAGTGGTGGGTGACCTGCTCGCGCAGGCGTGGATCGTGGGCTAGAAGCCACTTGGCCCGTGAGTCAGCGTCGTAAATTGGCGCCCCCAAGGCTTTAAAAATGAGACAAACCGTGCTTTTACCGGCTCCGATTCCGCCGGTCACTCCGATGATTTGCATAGTGTACCTTGAGTAGTGGGGGCGATATTTCCGGGAAACGCAGGCCTTTGGGCAACACTTGGCTCGGGGCAACCAATGAGTCGTATTTTTTTAGATCTTTGAAATCCAATAGTACACGAATATCCTCGGCCGGGGCCGATTCACCATCCAGTAAAAAATATTTGACCATGAGCACTTTGGGTTGCACCCAGACCGAAGAATCAGCCGGAAACCCGATCAACTCAATCGGCACCACTGCCTGCTGGGGCGTAAAATGACCCACTTCAAAACGGACTTCCACCTTGGTCACGCTGGCCCTGACCAACGGACTGTTTTGGCTACTGGTAAAATTCAACGATAATTGATCATAAAAATTTTCACTTACCGACTTTTGGCTCATGTTTGCCCATAAAGTGTCCCCTAGTTGGGCCAATAGACTGGCTGGCCCGCTGATCAGGGTCTTGTCGGGGCTGATATCGATGCTGGAAACAATCCGGTACCCGTCGTCAAGAATCACATCGGTGGTCCGGAGCTTGATCAGTACCGTTTTATCCACCACTGGCTCATAATGAAAGTGGATCGAGTCGCTCACAAAACCGGTGATGCTCAGTTCGCGCATGGCCTTGGCCAGCATGGGTTGGAGGGAACGGGTGAGCATAAAGCGCACGCTTAGGGGATTGGTGACTTCTAACACCACCGTTTCAACGTCCAAGTTAAAAACTTTGCGCAGTAGGTTCCAGCCCGTCCCCGTCACGTTGACCTCAATATGGGACGGTGGGGGCATCAATGCCGCCACCTTAGCTTGGCGGGTTTCAAACCGGACGGGGTAGGGAATAACAGTATTGTACGATTTGTTGAGCGCATTGAACACCCAAATGAATAAAGCCAAGACCGAACAGGCTGATACGGCGCGCCAGTCCCAATTGCGGATGCCCCGCATTTGGGCATAGACTGCCCGCCATATCACCGATTGGTATGCCAATTTTTTTTTGGGCCTATCAATTACCTAAATCCCGGCCGGCTATTGCTGAACCAGTTTGCTGCTCTCATACGAAATGGAGCTTTTCTCAAAACGCAAGCGAACTCCCTTATCGGCCTCGATCACGATTAATTTGTCTTCCATGGCCGCAATTTTGCCGTGCAATCCGCCCATGGTCACTACCTTGTCGCCTACTTTGAGCGAGTCCACAAAGGTCTTCTGATCTTTTTGCTTTTTCTGCTGGGGGCGGATCATGAAAAAGTAGAAAATCACCATAATCCCACCGATAAACAGCAGTTGGGTAAGCCAAGCATTGCTGCTGGCCGCTTGTAAAAGAATGTACAACATTTTCAATTGGGTGATGTTAAATAAAATACTGATGCGCAAAGTTATAAAATGCCTTGGTCATCTGGCCGAAAGTTTCAAAATACCGGGAATCCAGCGTTGATCTATGTATATTTGGCCATGATTCCAGCACTAGAACCGTCCATGGACGAAATCCTTAACCCTTCTACCTTGCTTAAAACGGGGCAGGGTGGCATCATCATCACCAAGGTTGATGATTTGCTCAATTGGGCTCGGCTGTCCTCCATTTGGCCCATGAGCTTCGGCCTGGCCTGTTGTGCCTTTGAGATGATGTCAGCCTTTGCCTCTGGGTACGATTTGGATCGGTTCGGGATCTTTCCCCGGGCGTCACCCCGCCAAGCTGATGTGATGATCGTGGCCGGTACGGTCACTTTCAAAATGGCCGATCGGCTCCGGCGGCTTTATGAACAAATGGCCGAACCGCGTTATGTGATCTCGATGGGCAGCTGCTCCAACTGTGGCGGACCGTACTGGCAACACGGCTATCACGTGGTCAAAGGGGTCGACCGGATCATCCCAGTCGATGTTTATGTGCCCGGTTGCCCGCCCCGGCCCGAAGCGCTCATTGGTGGGTTTTTGAAACTTCAGGAAAAAATTAGGCTCAACCAAGCCTCGGAGCCAGTGGCCATCCATCGGTTGTTGGGCCAGCAACCGCAAAATAGTGGGAAGGCATGATGCTTGGCCAGTTGAGGGATTGCTGGCAGCATCGCCCCTGTATACTGGCTGAAATCCCATTAAAAGGGCACTTAATGGGAAATTACATTTTGAAAGAGCGTTGCTGGCGTGCCAAATCCCAGATGGTTGCACTATTTTAAAATAGTCATACTTCGGACGACGCCAACTTGAGGTTGATAAAAAAATAGATCCCTAAAAATCATTAAATTAAATTATTTTAAATCTCGGAATCAGTTTTCGTAAACATCCATAAAATCTACTTAACCGAATAAAGGAATGCGTCTAAAAGACAAAGTGGCAATTATTACCGGGGCTGGCCGGGGTATCGGCTTGGCAACGGCCAAGTTATTTTTACAAGAAGGGGCCAAAGTAACCCTTGCCGACATGGATCCAGGCGCGCTGCGAGAAGTCGAGCGTACCCTGGAAGGACTACCAGCGGCCTTTGTTTGCGCCAATATTTCAGACACTGATCAAGTGAAATCACTGGTGGATAAGACGGTGGAAGCTTTTGGCCGGTTGGACATCGTGTTTTGCAATGCTGGCATCGGGGGCAAAAACCACTATTTTTGGGACTATCCCGAAGACGAGTTTGAGATTATGCTCGATGTCCATGTCAAAGGCTCATGGCTGACTATGAAGCACGCCATGCCCGCACTCATCAAGTCGGGCGGGGGCAGTATCATCATCACCTCTTCGCTGGCTGACCTGATCGGAATGCCCAAGGGCATTGCCTACTCAGCGGCCAAGCACGCGCTGGTGGGTGTGGCCAAAAGCGCTGCTGTTGAGGCGGCCCGCTATGGGGTGCGGGTGAACACGATCCACCCCGGTCCGGTCGAGACCGACATGGTGAGAATGCTGGAGGCGGGGATTAGCCCCAAGGATCCCGAAATGGGCAAGGATCGGTTGGAGAAAATGATTCCAATGCGGCGCTACGCCACGGTGGAGGATGTGGCCAACTTGGCCCTGTTCTTGGCCAGCGACGACAGCAGTTACATCACTGGATCGGAGCACCGCATCGATGGGGGCCGTTTGGCCACCTAACTCCCAGTGCTACCGTAACCGCCCGTACCACGGCTGGTCTGGGGCAGTTCGTTCACGAGCTGCCACTCCACCCGCTCATGGCGGGCCACGATCAATTGGGCAATCCGCATTCCGGGAGTAATGGTGTACACTTGGTTCGATAAATTGACCAAGAGTATTTTAATTTCGCCCCGGTAGTCGGCATCGATGGTGCCCGGCGAGTTGAGCACCGTGATGCCGTGCTTGTGGGCCAATCCGCTGCGCGGGCGTACTTGCGCTTCGTAGCCGGGAGCCAAGGCAATAAACAGGCCAGTCGGTACGAGGCCGCGCTCTAAGGGGCCCAAGGTCAGATCAGCGGCCAGGTCGGCGCACAGATCCATCCCCGCCGACCACTCAGTTTGATAAGCGGGCAGGGGATGACCAGAACGATTAATGATCTCGATTTGCATATAACATTCTTTCGCGCCAAATTGAGGTTAAATGGATTCGCGAAGCTATTAAATTTGGCTGGTATATTACTTTCCTGACTGTGGCACAAATAGAGAATTTTCCAACTAGTGTAGATGAACTGCAGAACAAGTTGGCTCAACTCAACGCTGAGAACCAATTGCTCAGGACGGAGAACAACCAGCTGAGACAGCAGGTATACGGCCCGGCCAATGCCAGCGCCGATGCTTCGCTGCTCACTTCAGCGCAGTTGCTCAAGGCAGTGTTCGAGAGCAGTTTTTACATGCTGGTCGTAATGGACACCGATTTGTACATCCGGGCCGTGAACGAGCAGGCGGTACAAACCCAGCATTTCTATTTTCACCGCCCAATGAACATTGGCGATTATGCCGGCGACATTGTGACCAAGGAGAACCGCGAGCCGATCATCACCCAGCTCAACCAAGTGCTGCAAGGGGAAACGTTGCGAAGTGAAATGCGCATTGTTGGTAAAACTGACAATAAGACTTATTGGTTTGACATCGTGATGGCCCCGGTCTATGACAGCGACCGAACCATCATTGGGGTGTGCTACGGGGCCAACAATATCACCGAGCAAAAACTGGCCGAGGAACGCGTGGAACAGCTCTACATGCAGGAGCAAATGATGTCTGAAGAGCTGGCTGCCCAAAACGAAGAATTGAACCAAAATTTGGAAGAGCTGGAAGCCACCCAAGACTTTTTGCGGATGCGTGAGGAACGCCTAGAAAAACTTTACAATGGGACACCCTCACTGATGCTCTCCATCGACCGCCAAGGTCAAATCTTGGGTGCGAGCGATTACTGGCTCGAGTTTTTTGAACGAGACCGGAGCGAGGTGGTCGGCAAAAACATGCTGGATTTGGTGCTGCCCGAAAGCCGGGCCGGTTTGGCCAAAGCTTGGACCCAGTTTATTGTCACCGACCGCAGCCATATCCCGGAATGCCTAGCCCTCAAAAAAAACGGTACCTTGGTGGAACTGGCATTTTTGGCCGCCAGTGACTTGGATGAAAAGCGGCATTGGAACGGGTTGGTGGTAGTCACCGATGTATCGTCCAAAAACCAAGCCGCCCGCACTGCATTGCAGACCAAAGAGCAATTACAAAATATTTTTGACAGCTTGGACAATGTGTTTTGGTCTTACGATACGACCAATCACAAGTTGCTGCTCCTTTCGCCTGCTTTTGAAAAATTGTTTGGTTACAAGACCGACATTTTCATTGACAGCCAAGAGGGTCACGAACTGTTTTGGCAAGTGGTAAGCAATGAAGATCGTCCCCGGTTTGACATGGTGGTGCAGCAGTGCTTGACCACTGGCAACGCCGCAGTGATGGACTATCAAATCACCACCGCCGATGGCCAGATCAAATGGGTGCAATCGAACGTGAAACCCTATTTGAACAAACAAGAAAATATTTTGCAACTGGAGGGGATCACTACTGACATCACCTTCCGAAAAGAGGCCGAGCTGAAACTGGCCGAAAGTGAAAATAATTTTCGGTCGATTTATGAACAGGCGGCGGCAGGGATTTTTCAGCTCGATCTCGCCCAAAATATCATTGGGGTCAACAAAGTATTTGGCAATATGCTGGGCCATACCCGCCGCACCGATGCGCACCGGCAACCCGTACTCGGATTGATCCATCCTGAACACCATCAGGAAGTGAGCAAAGCGTTGGAAAAGGTGGTTTTGGGCAAAGAAGAAAACCTCAAGCTCGAGGCCCGTTTTTTGCCCAAAGATGAGGGCCAAGTGGTTTGGTTGCTAATTACTTTTTCTTTGGTCAGGCACGCCGATCTTTCCCCTAAGTATGTGTTGGGTATTGTGCAAAATATCAGCGAACTGAAGAAGGTACAGCAAGATTTGATGTTCAAAAATAACGAACTGGATACTTTTGTTTACCGCGCATCGCATGATCTCTTAGGTCCGATCGCTTCTCTGCGGGGATTGTCCGACATTATGAGCATGGAAGAGAACAGCCCCACCATGGCCCACTATATCAGTCTGTTCAAGGGAAGTGCCAAGCGGCTGGACACCATTTTGCAAAACCTGATTGAACTTACCAAAATAAAGTCGGCTGAAATCAGTGTCCAAGAAGTGGATGTGTGGCCCATTATCAAGGAGGGCATTGCTGCTTTTGCCAATTTGCCCGAGTTTGCCCGCGTAAAGATCCTAACCGAAGTGCGCCTCACAAAGCCACTCTTCTCCGATCCCCGTTTACTGGCTGTCATCTTCCAAAACCTGATCGAGAACGGGATCAAATATTCGCGCAACAACATTTCGGACGGTTTCATGAATATTTTGGTGGAGGAAACCAGTGAGGAAGTAGTCAGGATTGTCGTGGAGGACAACGGCGAGGGCATCCCCAAAATGTCACTCAACAAGATTTTTAACATGTTTTTCCGGGCCACCGAAAGTTCCAAGGGATCCGGACTGGGCTTGTATGTGCTCAAGAATGCGCTGGACAAACTGAATGGAAGCGTTGCTGTGGAAAGTGAACTGGGCCGGGGAAGTCGGTTTACGGTATTTTTGCCCTCTATTCAGGCCGGCTAGCGCTTATTCTAAAGCTGCTGATTTAGGGATGTTCAATAAATCGGCCAACTGTTGAATCTGTTCATCTTCTTTGAGCCGCATTAGTTGTTGCTGATCGGCAGTTTTATCCCCGAAGCCCAACAGATGTAGCGTCCCATGAATCATTACCCGGTGTAGTTCCTGATCGAAAAGTACCCCGAAAGTTGATGCATTTTCCCGCACCCGATCTACACTGATAAAAATATCCCCTTCTACCACTCCCAGTTGGTCTCCATTGTCAAAGGTAATAATATCGGTCAGGGTATCGTGCCCCAAGTGCTGGACGTTCAATTGGTGGAGGTAGGCATCCGAGCAAAACACAAAGTTCAACTCGCCAGTCTGTTGCTGGTGGGCCTCAATAGTGGTTATTATCCATTTTTTGAGAATCGTTTTGTTTTTGGGCGAGAAGGCAAGGTCTTCGGTAAAAAAATTGATTTTTTTTGTCATGCGGAACCAAAAACATTACTGGTTAAAAATTGAACTTTATTTGACCGGTACTGCTGGGTCGTCCAGAAAAAAGGTGAGTGCCACCGTCCGTCCGTCATCACTGAACGCTACCTCGTCGGCCAAGTTGCGCATCAGGAAAATGCCCCGGCCACCTAGCTCGAGCACATTATCGGGGGCAGTGGGATCAGGCAAGTGGTTAAAATCAAACCCCTCTCCCTGATCATGGATCACAAAACGGATGTTGTTTTGGGCAATTTCCATGGACAGATCCACCAACTTGTGGTTATCTAGTTTATTTCCATGAACGATGGCGTTGTTGACCGATTCAGTGACGGCAATCATGATATTACCATAAATGTTATCGTCAAATCGAAACTCATCCTTTGCATTGTCAATAAAACTTTCAACAATACGAATGTTGTCGGCAATTGACGGTATTTGTAATCGCAAGGAATTCATAAGTTACGTCCTTTTCCCCACCGGTTGGGCAGGTGTAAAATAGTGAAGTGTTGGGCCAAAAGTTGTTTACTCATTGATTTTTTTGAAATACTCGTTCACCGCCTTTTTGTAATAAGGATTCAAGGAAGCGGGAATGGATTTGAGCAGTTCGATCTGTTTTTCTTTGGTCTTTAGATAGTCTGAAAATTCGCTTGGGCGTTTCTTGGGCTGCTCTTTGGCTTGCTCAGCTTCGCGTTTTTCGTCCTGCTCACGTTCGCGCAGGGCTTTTTCCGATTCCAAGAGCCGGGTCAGGATTTCTTTTTGCCGCCTCACCGTTTCTTGGGTGATGCGCTTGTTGACCAAGTCCTCTTCGGTTTTTTCCATTTCCTCGAGCAGTTTGCCCACATCGCCGCCGTCACCTTTGTTGCCCCCATCGTTTTGTCCCTCCTTTTGGCCGGGTTTCATTTGCTTTCCGCCCGTTGCATTTTTCAAAGCTTTGCGGATGAGCTGCTGCTGGGCGGCCAATTTAGCCAATTCCTCCGAAAGTTCGCGCCCCGATTTTCCGCTCTTCATCAAGTCCTGCATTTGCTGGTTGAGCGACTTTTGCATATCGCCCATCTGCTGGCCCGGCTTGCGCTTCTTGTTGACGATTTGTAGCCCGCCCATTTGCTGGCCCATGTTTTCTTGCATTTGGTGCAAGGTTTCGTCCAGCATGAGGGCCAAATTATTGATACTGGTCATAGTCGCCTGTTGCCGCCCGGCTGCCACTGGCACATTGCGTTTCTTGAGTTCGTCCAAGCTCTGGTCCATGGCGTTGTTCATTGCGCCCACTTCGCGGGTAACGAACGACTGAATCTGGAACACCCGCTTGGCCAAAGACAGCACGCTATCTTCGATCACTTTGGCGTTGTCCTTGAGCTTGAGCTGTTGCTGGCTGAGCTCAATAAAACGCGGGTCTTCTTGCCGAATGCCCCGGAACTGGACCATCAGACCTTCTTGGTCAAAGGAAAGCTTAACCAGGTTTTCCAAGATCTGGCGCAGGGCGTTGTAATCTTCCACTTGCTGTTGCTGCTCCATCGATTGCTGCATCTGCTGCATTTGCTGGGCCATTTGCTGCATCTTTTGGGCCGCTTTGCGCTGCGACTGCGAAGCCTTTTCGGGCTGTTTTTGTTGCAGTTGCTCTTTGCTTTGCTGTTGTTGCTGCTCGATTTCTTTCTGGAGTTTTTCCAACTCCTCTTTGTTCATTTCCTTGGGTTTCTCCAATTTTTGGTTCATTTTCTCCAAGTTGTCCATCTCTTCCTGCAATTCCTTGAAATCTTGGTTCAGTTCTTCTTGCTTTTCTTGCAATTCGCCCAAGGTGTCTTCTTTGGGATCCTCCTTGGCCCCCGATTGCTCTTTTTCGTCCTTTTTTTGTTCGTTGTTGGCCTTTTTGTCCTTGTTTTCTTGGTCTTTGGCTGCTTGCGATTTTTGTTCTTGGTTGGCTTGCTTGGGCGCCTTGTCGGCCGGCTGATCTTTTAAGTCCTTGTCGGCATTTTTCGGGTCTTTCTGGTCGCCCTTCTTTTCTAGCTCCTCTTTGGCTGCCTCATCTTTCCGATTTTGCTCCTCTGTTTTTTTGTCGGCTTTGTTCTTGTCTTCGGCTTTGGCCTTTTTATCAGCCTTGTTGGTTTTGTCCTCTTTCAATTCCTTGTCGGCCAACTGCTTGGCTTCCTCGGCCAATTCTTTTTGCTCTTTGCTCATTTGTTCCAGCTCTTTGGCGGTCTCTTTGAGTTTTTCGTCAAACTGGAGTTTTTTGAACATTTCCAACGCCCGATCGAGTTCTTTCTCAATGTTCTCCTGCTTCTTCTCTATGTCTTCTAACGTATTTTGGATGTTCTGGTTTTGAAATTCTTGCTGGAGCAATTTTTGGAGTTCATCATAGAGGCGCTTGGTTTCTTCATCCATGATTTGATCCATTAATTGCTGCAATTGTTCGGCTTTTTGGGCTATTTTCTGGTCGCGATCACCAAATCGCTCTTGACGTTCGTTGAGTAATTGGTTTTGGCGCTGCATCTGGCCGATGTCCTTCATCAACTCTTCTTTCTTTTTCAAGATTTCCTCGATCGCTTGCCGATCCTGCCAATTGAGTTTTTTCTTGCCCTTCAGTTTTTCTTGAACGTCATTGAGTTCTTTTTTGAGTTCTTGGGCCTTTTTCAGGGCGCCTTCCATTTGGTTGGAAGTGTTGGCCGCCGCCGACTCCATTTCTTTGGCAAACTCCCGGGCATCGGGCAGTTTAAATTCTTGGGTGGTGGTTTTACTGCTCTTGCTGCCGTTGATGCCGTCGTTGTCCCACACTTGGACGTGGTACTCCAGCTTGTCACCCTGTTTTAGGTTCAGTTGGCCCAAGTCTACTTGGTGAAAATAGCTTTGGCTGATCACGTTGGGATTGTGGTTCAGGTTCACGGTCTTGAAGCCTTCGCCCGTGGCGGGGTTGTCGCTCGGGCCCGAGATACGATAGTGGAACTCAAGGCGGTTGATGCCGTAGTCATCGGCAATGTTGCCGCCAATGGCCAAATAGTTGTAGAGCGTGGTGTCGCGCTCTTGCTGGAGGGTAATGCTGGGGTATTCGTCGGGGACGACGCTCAAAAAGTACTCGATGGGCTCTTTGTTGGCACTGAACTGGTTTTTGAGGGTGATCGAGTAAGATTCGGAAGTGGTGGCCCGTTTGACAAACTCAAACGTGTTGTTGCCCTTGTTGGGTGCAGCAACGGTTTCTTTGGCAGCCTTGAAGTTCAAGTCCACGCTTTGTGCCTGCTGAGTGTTGAACACCCAGCGAATCACCGTGCCTTGGGGAACAATCAAATTGCCAGTATTGATCAACTTCTCCTCAGCCTTGCGCAGGTAGGCGGGATAGGTGAGATAAGCCGTAAAATTGCTCAGGTTGGGGCGTTCCACTACTTTGACCGTATAGGAAGCCGAATTGAAGCCCGAAGCCTCGAAGTTGAAGTCCATTTCTTTTTGGACTTTTTTGAACAGATAGACAAACTCACCCTGTCCCTTGCTTTCCATCTTGAGGCGGCGGTCACCCATAAGTAGGTAGGCTTCGTTGGGTACGGCACTCCCTTGGGTCTTGAGCTTGAGTTCAAAGTCTTCGTTTTTGAACACTTTCAAATCTTGGTTGGCCAGTTGGAAACTGAAAGGAGCCTTGGGGGCAAAAGTTTTGGCGTAGTTGACAATGCGCGGGGTGGATTCGGTAAAAAGTTGGGGCACAAACATGAGCAGCACCAACAACGCCAAGAATGGCGGTATCGCGTAGCGCAGGTAGCGGCGGTTGCTCTGGTAACTGACAGCATCGCTAAAATTGACCACGCTCAGGTTTTTGGCTTTTTGCTCAATGCTGGCCGTGATCAGGTCGGTCTGGGTAGAAGTGAGCATGCCCAGTTGAAGCACGTTGAGCAGTTTGTCGCCCACTTCGGGGAAATAGCGGCCTATCTGGCTGGCAGCCTCTTCATTGGTCAGGGGCTTGTGCAGCTCCAATAGGCGCAGCACTGGCACGGCGATCCAAAAGAAGAAAGTAGTGGTGGCTAAGGTGAGGAAGGAGAAAAAAAGCGTGGCGCGCAGAAAGCTGCTGAAATTGCCAAAATATTCCAGGACATTGACCGCCAAGAACGCCGAAAGGAGGGCGGCACTGGTGAGCAATACCCCTTTGAGGAGCAAACTAAGGTAGAATTTCTGCTTGTAGGCCCGCAATTGGGTCGTCACCTGCTGATAGAATTGGTTTGCCATGATGGTCTTGCGTGGTTGGTTTAGGGTTTGGGTGACCCGTTGCACTGGGTAAATCCCAAACTCCTTATACTGGTAGGGTTGAAATTTAGGCCAAAAAAATGAAACCTGATTCCCCAGCCCGCAATTTTAACAATGTTTCAACGATCGTTGCCTGGGCGCGCCATCGCGATTTGGCGAAAAGGGGCTGATTTAACGGGCTGTTTTGCCAAAAAAAATCCCCTAAAGGCATCTGTCGGGCCTCAAGGGGATCTAAAAACCGAACCTCTATCAATATCAGGACAAAACTACTACCCAGTCTATCTGTGTTTTAGCCAAGCTTGAACGTCAGGGGGAGGACCATCCGCTGACGTACCGGGCGGCCCCGCTGCTTGCCGGGCTGCCAACGGGGGGAACTGGAGATGACGCGGGAGGCCTCCGCGTCGCAGCCGGCCCCAATCCCCTTGATCACTTTTACATCCGAAAGGCTACCATCCCGCTCAATGACGAACTGGACATACACCTTGCCCTCGACGCCCATGCGCCGCGCTTGTGACGGGTACTTCAATTCTTTTCTGACGTATTTGTAGAAGGCTTCGTAGCCGCCAACTGGGGTGGCGTTTTCTTCTACTATGGAAATCGGTTCATCGACGACTTCCTCTACCATCGCCGTTTCGGACTTGTTGGGCTTGACCAATGCCACTTCGCCGGGCTGGATATCCTCAAACGCGATGGTGGGATCATCCAACAAATCTTCAGTATCGTCCGGCACCTCCACGATCTCATACGTTTGCACCTTGATTACTGGCTTGGGGGGCTGCTGATCGGTGACGCGCATTTCCAACACCGCTTCGGGCGAGGCTTCCAAGTCGAACTGGACGATTTGGGTCCCTTCCGGGCTTTTCCACTCAAAAGCGGTGAGGACCAGGGCCAAGCTGATGGTCAGCCCGATGTTGAAGCGGAGCGGGTAGCCCTGGCTCCAGTGGGGTTTGTGGTGATCCATGCGTAGGTTGGGTTTAAATTCAAGAGCCTAATGCATGGATCGGGTAGGAAGATACAATAGGGGGCAGTTTTTTCTAGTCGGGTCAAATCCAATCGGGTTAACGTTTGTTGACAAATATTTTTGCTATATATAAATTTATTTCCCTCTCGCTGTCAAGCAACCTAACTTTTCCAATCTTTTGATCGTACCATTAATCATTATTTTCCAACAGATGCCTCAGGGCGCAGAAGGTGCTGATAATGCGCTTATTACTTCTGGGCAGGGGCAAATTATAAGGATGCTATTTCAATTTGTTCCACATCTGGCCAATTTGCCATTACCCAGCTATTAGAAATGGTTCAGCATACAATTATGTTTGTCTGATTCATCGGAATTACTAACCAACAAGGGGGGATTACCTTCCCCCCTTGTTAATGTTCATTTGACATGGAAAATCTTAAAAGCTGGTATCAGGAAGAAAACATCCCTACTCTTATTTCTAACCGTTTGCATAGTTGGAATCGGAATTTTAGATAAAAATTTCGTGTTAACCAGCGAGGTTATTTATCAGGATACGGTAGAAAGATATAGCGGGCTCATGAGCGAGGGCCAATTGGCTGATTTAGCCAAAAAAAGCAACCTTACGTTTGCTTTCTATTATCCAATTTACTATGTTATGCAGATTATCAGTATTTTTTTTTACGCAGTCACTATACAGCCGTTTGTTACATCGCCCCAATACTCGTCCTAAGTTCCTTTAGCGCTCATTATCCGGGTATTGCTCATTTCGCACTTGGCCACTGTGGCCATGCTGTTGACCAAAGTCGTCAATCATATATTTTTTGTCCAAAAGATTGACAGTAAAGCTTATGGCCTGTTCTACCCTCTGTCGTTGGCCGCCTTACTGGATGCGGACGAATGGCCCAAATGGGTAATTGGGCTGCTCAACAGCTTTAATTTATTTGAATGGGTCTTTACCCTTTCTTTGGGATACGGACTTTCTCCAGCCTTGGAAAACAAGCGGGCGTTCACCGTTGGGGTATTGGTCAATATAGTGATCACTGTTTTGTTTTCGCTTTTTGGCAGTATGTTGAGCATAGGGCCGCGATAACCTTCCGGGTGCTTGATTCGGGTCAAAAATTCAGCTATTTTTCCCGTCGCAGCCAGGCGGCATGGATCTCGGCAAAAGTGGCCGCGAGGGATCTGGTGATGTCCCAGTTGGGATAATGGGCCTTCATTTTGCGCAGGTCGCTGTAATAACAAATATGGTCGCCAATCCGGTTGGTTTCGTTGTACACATGGTGCATGGGCTTGCCCGAAATGGCCGAAATGAGATCAAAAGCTTCCAAGATCGAGCAACTGTTGGCTTTGCCCCCGCCAATGTTATAGACCTCGCCCACCCGGGGAGCTTGGATGAACGCATGGCAGAAATGGGCCACGTCAAAAGCGTGGATGTTGTCGCGCACCTGCTTGCCTTGGTACCCAAAGACCGTGTAGGTTTTGCCCTCCAAGTTGCAGCGGATCAAATAGCTCAAAAAGCCGTGCAGTTCTACGCCCGAGTGGTTGGGCCCGGTAAGGCAGCCCCCGCGCAGGCAGGCGGTGGGCAGGTTGAAATAGCGGCCATATTCCTGCACCATCACATCGGCGGCCACTTTGGAAGCCCCAAACAGTGAGTGCTTGGACTGGTCGATCCGAAAATTTTCGGCAATGCCGTGGGCGTGGGCGGGATCGGCATAGTCCCAGCGGGTGGGCAGCTCCACCATCGGAATTTCGTTGGGCGCATCGCCATAGACTTTGTTGGTGGACAAATGCACGAAGGGTGATTCGGGCACTGCTTGGCGGACGGCCTCCAGCAAGTTGAGCGTGCCCACGGCATTGGTGTCAAAATCATCGAACGGGATGGCCGCCGCCCGATCGTGGCTGGGTTGGGCCGCCGCGTGCACAATGGCAGCGGGGCGGATCTGTTTGAGCAGGGCCAAAATGGTGGGCCGGTCACGGATATCGGCCTCGTGGTGCTGGAATGACCGCAAAACGGTTTGGAGACGGTGCTGGTTCCAGCGGGTATCGCCCTGAGGGCCAAAAAAAACGGCCCGTTGGTTGTTGTCCAGTCCGTGCACCTGCCAGCCCTGCTGATCAAAATAAGTGCAAACCTCTGAACCAATCAGACCAGAGGAACCAGTCACTAAGATTTTTTTCACAAAACTAAGTGCGATAAAGTTGACGATAAAGTTGTAGGTATTGCTGGGTTTGTTGGGGCAGCCCATACAGGGCAACGGCCCCCTGTCGGATGGGCCCCGGCAAAAAGTTGCCCCGATTAGCCGCAAACCACGAAACGGCGGAGGCCAATGCACCGCCGTCCAGTTCAGTACAAAGGTAGCCGTTCCTACCGTGATCGATCATGCCCGCGATCCCCCCCACCGGAAAACCGATGACCGGTAGGCCGCACAAGAGCGCTTCCACCACCGTATTGGGCAGGTTGTCCTCGCGGGAGGGCACGATCAGAGCATCGGCTGCTGAGTAGGCCAAAGCCATTTGGGCTTCGCTCTCGATGCTGCCCAATGGATGAAAATGCGCTGGAGCCAAGTGACTATCCTTGGCCACGATCACCCAAGTGAATGCTTGGGCCTGATCCGCCAACTGCTGGTGGGCAGCTTCCATCAAATCAAACCCTTTGCGCCGACTTTGGATGTAATCGGCCACGAAAAGTAAAATGGGCTTGTCCGGCGGCAAGCCCAGGGCTGCCCGGGCCTGTCTTTTGTCGTGTGGCTTGAAAACTTCGCTGTCAATGCCATTGGCAATGTGGTAGTGGGGCCGACCGCGAAACAGCAAGCTTTGTTGGGACTGGGCCAGCAACCACGAAGATGGGCACACAATGGCCAAGTTGCGGTTATTGGCCAGGGCTTGTTGTTTGATTATGAGGGCCGTTTGCGCAAAACTGGGGTTGTCGGTGTCCTTGAGCTGGGGGCACAGAGCACAATCGGCCCTGAAGCGGCCACACCCTTCGTCGTAGTGACAGCCGCCCGTGAAGGGGTTCTGATCGTGCAGTGTCCAAACAATTTTTTTGGATTTATCGGCAAAAAGGAGCGGGTAGTCCACCAAGCCCGCCACCCAATGCAGGTGGACGATATCAGCCTGTTGATAGGCGGTTTGTTGGCTCAAATCGTGGCCTGACACAGCCCTGGAGAATACTTCGGCCCCGTTTGGCCGACGGCGAATGTAAGCATCAACACTTCTTGGCTTGGCCAGCGCGGGAGACTTGGCAATACTGCGTAAATGATAAAGAATTCGCCGGAAAACTGTTGGGTAATTTGGATCCGTGACCTCGGGCCTGAAAAAAGAACTTTGGGGCACTGCCTGGCGAGGCTGGTACAAAAACAACATATTGGAATCTGCCCCCTGCTCCAGCAATCCCAAGTGGAGGCGGATACCGGCTTTGGCCGCCCCTCCGTAGTCTTGTGTATTTACATGAAGTATCTTCATCCGAAAAATAGGAGGGTAGAATGTCCAACTTCCCAACCATGCCGGATAATGTTGACCCGACAAAAGTATAAAAAAAAATTGTTTTGGTTAAACAATTATAAGAACCTCGCTTTCAACAGGGGAGTGGGGAGTCGGCAAGTTTCTTGTTTGCCAAACCAACGGTAGCGATTCTTGGCCACCCATTTATATATTCCATCCCGGATAAATGGGGGGACGATAATCAAACAATAAGCCAGTTGCCAAACCCCACCGACCGCCCGCAACACTTCCAGTGCCGCCCTTGAACGGGTGAAAACTTGGTTGTTCACCAAAAATACGAAGGTATCCAGATCGCGCTGATCCATGCCCTGGCCCGCTAAAACCGCTTGGCCAAAAGTGGATTGGAGCGAAGCAAAATGCAGTCGCTGGTGCTGGTCAATATCAAGCAAAAAATTGACTGCGCTGTTGCACAGGTTGCACACTCCATCAAATAAAACGACGCTTTTCCCGGTTTGCGGAGTTTCGCCCGTCGGACTTTCCAGTGATTCTGCTTCCAGTGTCATAGGGCAATTTAACAAAAAGTATCGGTTAATCAAAACGCTCAATGGGCCAAATAGGTTTCAGCGGGAACTTGCATTGGCAATCATTTATCGACGTGACAATAGTAAGCCAAAAATTCTAGCCTATCGGGCGGTGATTTCGAACTCGACCCGGCGGTTCTCCCGTTTCTGTTGTTCATTGCAAATGGCGTCCAAGCAATTGTGCCGAGGCTGGGTTTTGCCCAATCCATCCAGTTTGACTATCCGCTGGCGGGCAATTTTATGGTTGACCAAATAAGCAGCCACTGCCGCAGCCCGGCGGCGCGATAAAGCGGTCCCCACGGTTTTGGGCAATTGTTGATCGGTGTGGGCCAGCACATTGATCTTTAGGCTGGGATATTTCATCAGTAAGTCAATGACTCGGTTCAAGCTTTTCTGGACTGCCACGGGCAATACTTGCTGCCCGGCTGGATAATACACTGGAGCAATGGCCAAATCGAGGGGGACTGGTGCATATTTGCTGGCAGCCAGGGGCAGTTCAACGGTCAGCGTATCTCCCGGGGCAATTTTGCTGCATTCAACCAGCAAAAAATCTTTCATCTGGTAGCCCGCGACCATGGCCTCCACGCGAAAGGCGTGAAGAGAAGTGTCCACTTCAATCCAAGCGTGCCCTCGATCATTAGTAGCTACTTTTAGGGGGTTCTGCGGCATAATATCGTAAAACCTTACATCAGAGCCAATGATTGGCTTGCCTGAGCGCCCATCTTTTACCCGCACACACACCATGTTTTTGTTCCGTCGCTTGGGCGGCCGCTTATCTTTGGTCAGGGGAATGGCCATTTCCAGCGTGCGCGAGTTGATGGTGTTGGTGGTTGATATCCGATAGGGCAAACTTGGCAAAAAGCCTTCAGCACTGGCCGAGAGTTTATAGATTTTGCCCTGATCCAAGGTGAAAGTAAACATTCCCTGATCGTCGGTCGAGTATTCGTGCAATTGGTCGGTGGTCACATCCTCCAGTTTAATGTTTGATCGGGGGATGGCCGGATCAGCCAACTGATCACCAGACCCCGCTTGGGCAGTAACCGCTACCTTCAAGGTGAGTTTGTAGGCCATTGGCGCCATGACCAAGTCAACGTTCATTTCTATCTTTTCTTTTACCCCATAAGTGGAAAGCTGCTGATCACCAGAGGTTTGATAACCCACCTTGCTGACCGCGATTTGGTATTTGTTTTCATTGGTGATGGCAAAGTGATACCGGCCCAAACGGTCGGTATAAGTAATAGAAATGTCATCTTGGTTAAAATCGCGGAGCTTGACCACCGCTTTGGGCAGCGGCTCATTGGTACTACTGTCCAATACCGAACCGGTCAACTCTAAGGGGATATGGCCAAAAACCCCATCTCCCCCGTCTGTGATGTTGCGCGAGTGGTGCAGCAAGCGGATGTCGACCCGATATAAGTCATACCCGCCTTTGCCACCCGTCCGATTGGAAGTAAAATAGCCGATTCGCTTGGGCTCGTTGATGATCAGGCCAAATTCATCGGCGGAAGAGTTGATGGGGGCGCCCAGTGCTACGGTACGCGAAAAAGTAGAGGGGGAATGGCGACTGCGCACCGCCTCGTAAAGGTCAAAACCGCCCAGTCCACCGGGGCGATCGGAGGCAAAATAGAGTGTTCCATCCTCATGCAGACAAGGGAACATTTCGTTGCCCGGCCCGTTGACCCGGGGCCCCAAGTTTTGGGGCTTGCCCCACTGGCCGGCCGAATCAAGGTGGCACACATATAAATCACTTTCACCCAAGCCCCCCGGCGCATCTGAAGCAAAATAGATCGACCGGCCATCGGCAGAAAATGCTGGGTGCGCGACTGAAAAGGGGAAACGGTTGCCAATAAATGGCTCAACATTGTACCACACCTGTTCACTCACTTTGGCCAAGTAGATGCCAAGGGGCTGTGGTGCATCGGACTTATCGCGCGGCAGGCCACGGGTGAAGGCTATCTGGTTGGTGTTTTTCAGTTGGTTGACCGCCCCGTAGTTGGTCTGGCGGCTGTGCTTGTCATTAATGATCACCTGCTTCAGGGCTTTACTGCTGTCAGCATGGGGCAGCACCCACGTTTGCATCCGGGGGCGGGCCGGCCAGCGCAGTTTGAGCAAGGGCAATTTGCCAATTGGCTGACTCGACTGCATGAAGTAAAGTTGTTCGCCAAAAAACGCGGGCAAAAACTCCGATTTAGCGGTGTTGCAGCGCAGTGAGGTAACCACAAAACGGAGGGAATCTTGCACCTTGGGAGCGTCCGGCCCACTCTCGGCACCTACCTGTGCGTTTGTACGCAGGGCAAGCAGGAACAACAGCAATGGCAAGGAAATAAAAAAGCGCCCCAAATACATGCAGCCGGAAACAAAGGAAGTAAAGGAAATAAAACGGGGTAGTAGAAATACACAAGAAAAAAGTGTGCTAGAAAACACCAAGACGGTTCAGCAAAGGCCGCAAAGTGCGCTTTAATGTTACATGTCCCCAAAAATCAAATAAAACGCCTGTTTTAAGGCTGGGTAAACTCCCACCGGGCAAGGGCTGGGGGGGGCAGTTTGCAATTGATCCACTCAGGTTCAAAGTCTGCGCCCAGTTGCTTATAGAAATCAATGGCGGGGGTGTTCCAATCCAGTACTTGCCAGATGACCAATGCCATGTCATGGGCCAGTGCTTCGCGCACGATGGCATCGAGCAGGCGTTTGCCCAATTGGTGCCGCCGGTGGCTGGCAGTCACGATCAAGTCCTCCAAGTGTAGGCACCGCCCTTTCCAGGTGGAGTACCGGGTGTAGTACAGGGCTAGGCCCACCACTTGCCCTGTTTCGGTTTCGGCCACAAAGAAGCCAAAAATGGGTTGGGGACCAAAGCCGTCCACCACCATTTGTTCCGGGGTGTTGGTCACTTGGGCTGGGGCCTTTTCAAAAAGTGCCAGTTCTTGGATCAGGGCAAAAGCAGCGGGCACATCGGCCATTTGGCCCCGGCGGATGTTGTAGGTCATGGAAAAACGGTTAATCACAAAAAATAATATCCTCCGCTCAAATCGGCTCCGGCCTGACCACGAAATCAGCCCTTGAAAATCAAGGCAAGTGATCTGGCTGGTCTTCCAAGCGCATTTTGATCCGGTGTATTCTAATCTTTCCGGTTGTCGATGGCCGATGGCTGAGCCCAGTTCACTATTTCCAACACTCCGTTATTGAACCGGCAAATGGGGACGAATTGATTGTCCCGGCCCGTCGAGAAATCGAATCCCGGCAACACTTGCCCCCGGACGAAGCCCACCCCGGTCAGCATTTTGCCAAATCCGGTGCCATGGCGTTTCAACTGTTGGCCGAAAAAATAAAGCGTTTCATAGCCTTCATACACAAAGCGCGAGGGGATCATGTTGTTGGTTGCCACAAATGCCCGGTCCAATTGATCACGTTGTGGCGAATCGGGCACAAATCCCGGATAAATAAAATGGACGTTGGCCGCCTCCAATTGGGCGTAGTCCATGCCTTCCATTTCGAGCCAGTTTTTGGGCACCAAAACGGGCAGTTTGTGCTTGGCGTTCAACACTGCACTGAGCATACTGGTGGCCAGCGGTTTTTGGTTCGCACAGATCATTACGTGCGAAAGGCTGTCTGCTTGGCGCAGGTCAGCGTTTACCCGGGCCAGCATATTGGCCGATAATCGGCTGAACACTGCCACCCGGCCTTTGGCCTGCTCATACACTTGCTTGTACTCGTGGGCCATGATCGAGTCTTCGGGAGTGGGGGAATAGTAGATGTAGGCCGCACCGTTGGCATAGCCCCCCAACATCTTGAGGGCAAAAGAAGCCGACCGCCGCGCTTGGGTCTCTGGCGTGGCTTCAGTGAGAAAAACCATTGGGGAAATCGCCAGCAGTTCGCGATCATTGCCAATCGGGTTGACCACCGTCAGCTCGTTCCGTTTGGCAAAGTCGGCAATGGGCAAGAAGTTGTCGGGGTACAATGGCCCAATGATCAGATCCGAGCCCTCCCATTTGCCAGCTTCGGCCAATGCCCTGATGCGCCCATTGTTGCGTTCGGTGTCGTAAGCAAAAAGGTTGATCTTGATGCCCAGTTTGGCCAAATCTTGCTTGGCGAAATTCATGCCCTCGTACAGATCCAGCACGAATTGGTATTTGCGGCCATTTTCGGCTGGGTTCAATTCGTTTTTCATGAACGGCAACACTACGGCCACGTTGTACTCGCCCTTGAGCGCGGAAGGCAGGGCCGAACTGGCCGAAGCTTTGCCCAATTTGACCTGCAATGACCTGAACAGCGTTTTGTCTTCAGGGCTAACGGCTTGGCTCAAAAGTTTGTCATACAGTGCTTCGGTCAACAGTGCGTCGCTTGCATTGGCCGAATAGAGTTCTTTGAGCTTTTCCAAGGAAAACTTGGCAAAATAATGCTGTTTGAGTTGCGCAATGGGGGACTTGAAAGCGGGGTTTTTGATCCCTGCCAACGTTTTTTGAGCAGCGGCACCGTCGTTGAGCTCAAAATAGGTGGTGGCCAGCAGCAATTGGGCTTCATCGGCATTGGGCCAAGATTGGAACTGGGCATTGGCCGCCAGTAGGGCTTGCCTAGCCGCAATGGCATCGCCCGATTTGAGTAGGGTAAGGCTGTACAGATAAACGCCGTGGGGGTAATACGCATTATTGGGCGATTCACGGGCCACTTGCTGAAAGGCATCCCTCGCGCCCCGGAGGTTGCCCGAGCCCAGTAATTTTTTGCCCAGTGTGTAACTGTTTTTGAATTCTTGGGCCGACTGGGCATAAGCTATCGCCACAGTGCAGCAATAAACCAAGCAAAGGACGAGCGCGGACGGTATAATCTTTAGCAACATGGCAAACGATAATTTGCGGTTTAGCCTTTAAAACTCGCTGCAAATATAGCCGATTTCCCACTGGAATTGTCCCACCACGCTCGCCCCATTGGCTTACCTACTTTCTGGGCATTGTGCCAAAAACCCAATCCCATACCGGAGAAGAGACCCCAAACGCCACATCATGGTTTTTGTAGTGGTGGATTCCGTGATGGATCCACAAGACCTTGAGCGCGTTTTTTGGGGGGGGGAAGGCATGAACTGCATAGTGAACGGACAAGTAGAGCGCATAGCCCGTCAGGAAACCGGGCAGAAAGCCAAAAGTGTAATCCCCCAGTGCCAAATACATGAGCCCCAGCAAAGCTATAGAGATGGTCAAGCTCAAAATGGGCGGCATGGCCAGCCGGGTCTTGTCCTTGGGATACTCGTGGTGGACGCCGTGGGCGCGGTATTGGAAGGTCACTTTGGCGGGGGTATCGGCCGCCAAGTGGAATAGTTTGCGGTGGACGGTATACTCCACAAAGGTAAAAATGAACAAGCCAAGTCCGTATAATGTGCCTACTATTTGGCCCGAAAGAGGGGTGAACCGTAGACCATAATACACGAGCCCAACTGAAAATAGCAAGAAGAGCGAAATGGGCACTGCCACATGCGTACGTGAAAGGTGTTCAAGTACGGGGCTATTGAAAATTTGTTTGGTACCTGCATTGTTTGGTTTGACACGGCTGGGAGTCTGCATTTGAGTGAACGATTTGATGGTGAATCGAATTTGATCTACGTCCATTGCGGGTAAATGGGTTCATAAATTCAAATTCTAATCATAAAAATAAAAAAACTGCCCTGAAACAGGGCAGTTTTTAGCTACAACAATTAAAACATATCAACCTATAAATTCACAATATAAATCTTCGTTTGGCCGAAACTGGCATTGCCAGTCGACACAAGGAAGCTACTGTTGAGCGGTAAGGCACTTTCATTGGTGGTCTCGGCAACTAAATTGCCGGACATGTCATACGCCTTGAAAGTGATTTTTTCCTTCCAGGCCCCAAGTACGGGCCTCTCGGCATCCAACTGGGCCTTTAGATCCACCAAGAGCCATTGCTCATCGGCGGCAAATTTTGCTTTGGCCAATGCCTCAGCTTTGCGTTGTTCTTGCTTGCGACGGGCTTTTTGGGCACCGGGAATGTCGTTGGCAAAAACGGTAGTGGTGGTCAATACAATAAGGCAAATGGCACTTACTACTACTTTTAAAATCGTACTTCGACTGTCAGAATCCATTGGTTTTTAAAAATTGGTTACAGCACACAACAGCCAAAGCTTGTGCCAATAAATACAAAAAACTGATAACCAGTTTTTTGTCTAAATTTAAGCCAATGGAATTCCCGGTTGGAGTGTTCGTTTTTAACCCCCTTACTGTTCATTAATGGACATATTGGCTCATTCCTAGCTCACAACAGGTAGATCTGCAACGTGTTTTCTCCCTCTATCAAGATCAGTTGGTGGCCGTGCACCAAGAAAGGCTCGCCCACCAGCCCTTTGACGGGCAGCGCAACCCGAAGGCGGGCTGCCCCGGTGGCCGCGTCCAGCACCAGCCATTCCCCCATGAGCTGCGCCTGCACTTGATGGTAAAGGTGCAAAATGAGTTGGCCGTGTATTTCTAGGTAATAAATCGGGTGGATGGGCATTAGGCCAAATTGTTGGGCCACAAACTTGGCCACAGTAGCAAACTGTTCACTATCAGGCAGGTATTGGGCGGGCGACGGCGGGGCGGTTTCAGCACTCGGTTCACGGGCCGCAACCAGCACCGGCTGGCCAGAGGCCGCATCCAGCACCATTTCCTCGCGCCCCTCAGCCCCCATCCGGTACACGTGCACTTGGTGCGGCTCTGCCCGATCCAAGTACCAGTCGGGGGTTTCCCACACGATCGCCTGCTGGGCAACTGCCACGGCGATAATGCCTTTGGGATCTGGGTAGCGCTGGTCGGGATAGGTGTGGAGGTACAGCCGACCCCCCACCAATGCCGACATCCCACAGAACCACGGCTCGGGCAGTCCCAGCCCATCAAAGACCAGCGATGGCCCGGCCAGATCAATGACGGTAAACGAGGCTTCACGCCGGGCCGGGTGCCGCACTTCCACTGCCAGTTGGGCACTGGCCGCATCGATCAGTAGCCGAAAAATGGGGCCATCAGCGACGTAAGAAAACACGGGTGCAAGCGACATACGATGGAACAAACAGGGCGAATAAGGACAAAGTTGGGCCATTATTCCGCAAATTACGTCCCGGCCGAACACCAGCCAGACAAATATCCTCGGAAAGCCAACCCCGCCATTTGGCCAACGGCACAGTCGAGCCATTTTGTCGGCTGGTCAGTGGCTTTGCAAACTGGGCCGGAATTGGTTGGCGATCGCTTGTGCCCCATCCGTTTTGCCCTGTAGCAAATACGAGCAAATTGACAAAAGACCGAGGTTGAAAAGCTGAAAGTGACCGTCATAAAAGGATCCTATACTTCGACATGTCTACCAGCGCAGGGCCGGACCGCCCAGTGTCAAGGTTAGCCCCCACAGGGGACAATAGCCGCCGCCAAGGGCGCCGCCTTTAGCGACAGGGCAAACCAGCGCCCAGCCCCTGCACTGGCAGACACGTTGATTTATGACTTGAATTTAAGGGGTTTAATCGCAAAAAACCTTAATTTACCTCGCTGAAGCCCGACCCACTGATGAAAACAATCTTCCTGACTTTTTGCGTGCTCGCTATTGCCAATTTGTCCTCGGCCCAGCCCATGAACCATTCGCTTACGGGCCGCCAAATACCTCCCTTTGGGCGGGGCCCCGCATCGCCAACCGACCTTGTCCAGCTCACTGCCAACTTGGATACGGCCAAAGGTCGTGGGCGGGTGGATCTGCTCAACCAGCTCACCC
>JBBQXF010000035.1:0-40075 GCA_038209965.1 Cytophagales bacterium
TTCTGATGGCATAAAAACCAAGATAGAAAACACGATTGGACAACGACCAAAAACCTTTGAAATTGATTTTCTAAATGGCAATGACGCAATAGAGGTTAAGTGGAGAGATGCAACCACCGACGGTGATTACATTACAAAAGAACATACAAGAGTTCAGGTAATTAGAAATCACGGATATAAACCAATTCGGGTTATGTTCTATTATCCGCAAAGAGAACAAGCCATTAGAATTCAACAAACGCTGAAAACACTCTATGCAGGTGTTGAAGGCGAGTATTATGGTGGTGATGAAGCTTGGGAATATTTAAAAGCATATTCAGGAGTTGACTTGAAAGCTATTTTAACTGAAATTGCTAACGAAAGAACACCTCAAGATGGAAACTAATAAAATCTATCACGGAAATTGTGTTGAAAAACTCAAAGAAATTGCAGCCAACAAAGTTGACTTAATTTACTTTGATCCACCTTTTTTTACTCAACGCAAACACAGCTCAACGAATAAAGACAATTCTAAAACTTATAAATTTAATGATAAATACACCTCTATTGAAGATTATTTAAGACTCATTGAAAATGTTTTAGCACAATCAAAAAGAATATTAAAAAATATAGGAAGCGTATTTCTTCATTGCGACAAAACCGCATCACACAACATTAGAGTTGTATTGGATAAGGTTTTTGGGCGTGAAAACTTCCAGAGCGAAATTATTTGGTCGTACAAAAGATGGTCAAATGCGAAGAAGGGACTTTTAAATGCACATCAAGTAATTTTCTTTTATACTAAAACACAGGATTTCAAATTCAACACGCTTTATACCGACTATTCCGCAACAACAAATCTTGATCAAATTTTGCAGGACAGGGAGCGTGATGAAAACGGTAAATCTGTGTATAAAAAGGATGAAAACGGAAATGTGATGTTAGGTAAAGAGAAAAAAGGTATTCCACTTTCTGACGTTTGGGAAATTCCATATTTAAATCCAAAAGCAAAAGAAAGAACAGGCTATCCAACTCAAAAGCCAGTTTTATTACTAAACCAAATTTTAAATATCGTTACAGATGAAGGCGATTTGGTTGTTGATCCATTTTGTGGAAGCGGGACAACTTGTGTTTCAGCAAAATCGTTAAAGAGACAATATATTGGAATTGACATTTCAAGGGATGCTGTTGAACTAACGAACTCACGATTGGAAGATATGGTAATTTCTGAATCCAATCTCTTAAATAAAGGTATTAACGAATATCAAGCGAAAACCGAAAAAGAATTAGCTATTTTACAAAACATTAATGCTCTTCCTGTTCAGCGAAATAGTGGAATGGACGGATTTTTAAAAGATCATTTTGAGGGGATGCCAGTTCCTGTAAAAATTCAAGCAGAATATGAAACGATTGAAGACGCAATTGAGAAACTAGAAAAAGCATCTTTCGGAAAAAACTACAAAATGAAAATCTTAATCCAAACAAGAGAAACAGGAAAGAGTAGACTTTTTGGTTTTGAATCGGACGTAACAATAATAAAATCACTTGAATTGCAGACCAAACACTTGATAAAGAAAAACAACGAAGGCATTACACAGGTTTTACAAAAAAGTGGAGAAGTGCTTAATTGAACATTTGTACTCCTATCAACAATTGAGATATATTGAACATTTGTGCATTGAAATCCCCTTCTTCACAAAGCCCCAAAACGTAAACGGCTTTACTATACTTACACTCATATAACAAATATCATAAAGAAAACCATTCAATGAAATTTTCAGAAGGATTACAAAAAATCATATCATTCGGCTATTTGTACCTGATAATATTGGGTATACTACAAGAAAGTGTGTTTTATCAGCAAATTGAAATTAATATTTTGCGTTATTCTACAATTGCTGATATTCTAATAAGTCCAATCGCTACTTTGGCTTCGCGACCAATTGTATTGGTTTCTGCGGTGGTTTTATCAATATTTTCTTATGTTACCACTGTGTTCTTGTCCAAAAGAACTCATAAAAAATGGATGCAAAGAACATTTTTGAAGGGTAAAGAAAATTTAAGTGAAGAAGAAGTTGGAAAATATTTTACGAATCTATTTGTGATATTTTTTGCATACCTTTTACTGGCTTTTTTTCTTGGACTTGGGCTTGGCAGTGGAAGTAAATTGTCAGAGAAAATAGCAAGCAATCAACTTGAATACAATAGTAAAATGAATTTTAATAGTGGCGGGACAGAAGACATTTATCTGATCGGTACAAACAGTTTGTATTACTTTTATTTTACCAAAGGAAATCAGCATGTAAAAATCTCGCCAATTGGTACAATAAAAAATCTTGAACTAACTGACAATAAAAAACAAAATGAAAAGCAAAAATCTAACTGAACTGAGTGCTGAAGAATTGCTCAAACAGCAGAAATCAATAAAAGTAGTAACCGGTATGCTTGCAGGAATGCTAATTTTACTACTGGTCATTGGCATATTTCTAACTTTCCAGAAAATAAGTTTTATTGCTTTCGTCGTAATTCCTATCGCATTACTACCAATCGTATTTTTAAACTTGGCAACATTGAAAAAAATCAAACAAGAACTTAATTTGAGGGATAATGTGCGTTAAGCAAGTGCCGCTACTAGCAGGCGATTTTGCCAAAATAGTGACTTATGTGCTACATTGAGTCGCTAAAATATACCTTTTCGGAATTCTATTGTACTTTTGGGCAAAAATTGAACTGCATGAACCCTAATTATCTACTTTAGCAATATTCTGATATTGGTCATCGTTTTAAAAAGTAACACAGAAAGTCAGCAACGATAAATTTTGACAACATAAAATCCTTTCGACCCAATTTCCAAAAACTTGGAGTTTTCTGTAGTCGCTGAAGAAGCTAATAACATACCTGAGAACACAAATACCAAGTTTTTCTTTCTCAATAACCAAGCAAGAATTTTTATTAGAAATTATATTAGATGTTCCAAAATGGTCATTGGGCCTTTGTGGAAACCATTCAATGAGAAATATTTTAAAATTATTGACAAATTTCCGGTCACGGAAGATTGTGCTAAAGAGATAAAAAAATGATTACCCAGTAAATCCATGCCATTTGACAAGTTTGTTTATATTGACAGTGAAAGAAGCGGATAATTAGTAGCATTAATTTGGAAAATGGACATTAAATATTGGGAAGGGCTTTTTTTGCCGAAGACTTAATTATTTTTGACGAGGCACTAAATTGGGGATCGTCTTGCTTTCTCAAAGGTGAACTTTTTTATGGTACTGAAAAAATCTATGATAAGGAATTTGAACATGAAAAAACAAAAAAACTCAACGAGTTAAAATAGAAGTTTTTTAATCAATATGTTTGCCATTTAAGCCGCATTGATCATATCCTCTGGGACAGGATTAGGAACAAATTGGGGGTTAAAAAAATTGGGTCTTTTTTGGCTAATTTTATTACATTTTGAGGTTTGACCGGGCTTTAAAAATAGCTTTCGGATCGGGGAGGTTCCGCTCGGGGGAACCGAGTGTTGTGGCCCACTATTTTTGCCACACCTACTACGGAGCAGGGATGACACCCCTTCGGGACCTCTGCTGGTGGGTCCAGCAGCTAAGGGCCGCGCCCTTGGCTGGCCTTGATACTCGGCGGCCCGGTCCGGCAATGGCAGACATATTGTTCAATAAGAACAGTTTAAACTTCAATAATAACGAAAAGAAAGAGTCTACAAAAAATTTAGAGAGAAATACAGCGTGGACAGCACTGAGTAATGAAAAAAGTACGACTAAACAAAGACGCGCGGCTGTTTTTTGGGCGTAGTCATTTTTGAATTTAGCAAAAGTATAATGAATCTTGCCGTCTTTTTCGTCAAAAAAACACCAATCGGTTGCTTTTGGTTTCAAAATTTTGAGTTAGCTTAGATTTTATACCCTTATTTTACTGGTCGTCCGTGGTTTGCCTACAACGACTGTATTTATTGCTTAACGGCCAACCCCAGCGGCCAGATTTCGGCTTTTAGTACTTTGGCGCGGCCACCTTCGGCAAAGAAGACAATCCCTTGGCTGTCGGCCTTGGGGAATACCACATTGGTCATGGCCACCAAGCCATCATTGGCAAAAACTTCCACTAGCGACCGATCCAACAAAATATGGAGGCGCAATTTGCCATCCACCAGTTTAAGCGGGGCCCGATCCAGCGTTGGGATTTGCGGACTGCCCGCCACATTGTCCTTAAAGTTGATCACGCCCGAGTTGGCCCGGTCGATGTAAAGTTGTTGGGTGGCCACGTCATAGCCGATCAAGGTGGCTTCGCCGGCTCCTTTGAATACCGCGATCCCGAACTTTCTGGCATCGCCGGCCGCTATTTCCACCGAGATTTCCAGCACCGATCCGGCCACCCGCGGATCCACTGCTAGCCCGGCCGCGCCGATAACTTGGTCGGTGATCACCACCGGAGTTTTGCGCAGGGCGGTCAATTCTTTGACTGGCCGCTGGATCAGCCGATAACCTTCCGGGGTTTTGCGCAGCGCCAGCGTACGGGGCACGGCCATGCCATTGCGCCAAGGGCTAGTGGGCGTATGGTTGGCATAGGCCCAATTGCTGGCCCAGCCCAACAGTACATTGCGCCCGTCGGGCAGGTTATTGAACCCGATGGCCGCAAAAAAATCACGACCATATTCTACGTACAGGGCTTTGTCCTTGGGATTGTCGTTTTTAAACCCCTTGCCGTCAAAATTGCCGATAAAATATTGCATTCCCTGATAGCCTTGGTATGGGCCGGCGGAAGAGAGCAAAAAGGCCCATTTTTTCTTGCCAGGTTCATTTTCCACTGCCAGTTCCACCAGTTCGGGACATTCCCAAATGATCGCGGTGTTGCCCTCCGGCCCAAACTCGTTCATTTTTGACCAATCCTTGAGGTTTTTGGAACCATAAAACAGGGTTTTTTTCTCTTGTGACAACTGGATGAGCATCACCCATTGTTGGCTGGGCGCGTGCCAGAACACATCGGGATCACGGAAGTCTTTTTTGCCCAGATCAATGATCGGGTTTTTGTCATATTTGGTCCAAGTGCGCCCTTGGTCGTTGCTAAAAGCCAAATGTTGGTTTTGGGTATAGTCATCGGGGTTCTTGGGATCACGGATCCGGTGGGCCGTGTAGAAAGCCACCAAGCATGATTTATCGGGGGAAGTACTAAAACCACTGGCATTGTTGGGATCCACCACCGCACTGCCCGAGAAGATCATGGCCGTGTCCTCGGCGATGGCCACTGGCAGGTGTTCCCATTGCATCAGGTCTTTGCTCACGGCGTGGCCCCAGTGCATGTGGCCCCACACTTTATCAAACGGATTGTATTGGTAGAATAAATGGTATTCGCCTTGATAATAAACTAGGCCATTGGGATCATTGGTCCAGTTTTTTGGCGGGGTGAAGTGGAAATCGGGCCGCCAATTTTCGGTGGCCGAGTCGAGTTGAACCAGCGAGGTGGTGTCGTTGGCGGCCTTGTTCGCGGTGTTTTGGCTGGGCGAGTCCTGGCAACCCATCACCAGCAGGGCAACCAAGCCAAGACAGGCAATTGTAATTTTGTGCATCGGTTTTGGCAATAAGGTTTGAATGGGCCAAAGTAGCAAAAAATTACGGGAAATCGGTCGCCCCCGAGCAATTATTCAGCTTCGGCCGGGATCAAGAAAGTGTAGGACTTGCCCTTGGGGATCACCAGTTTGTAATCATCGCTGTTGAGCCACGGATTGTGGATTTTCAGCAATTTGTAATTGATTTTTTGTTGGATCGCAAAAGCGGGCAAATCAGTGATCGTAGTGTCAATTTGGAGCGGTTTGGCAGTGTAAGGCTTGTAGCGATCTTCGGGCCCAATGACAAATCCGTAGGCTTGGGGGTTTTCCATGATCAGTTTCAGGGCCAAGATCCGCAATACATACCGGTAAGTTTCGCGGTTAAGGTACAAATCGTAGAAAGAATCCACTTTTTGGTTTTTGAGGGCTTTGTCCAGCCCGGTCATGCCCCGGTTGTAGGAGGCGGCGGTGAGGGTCCAGTTGCCAAATTTGCCGTAAGCTTGTTTCAAATATTTGCAGGCGGCCACCGTGGCCACCAATGGATCTTTGCGCTGATCCACTTGGGCCGATACTTCCAGCCCAAATTCGCTGGCTGTTCCTTTCATGAATTGCCAAAATCCCATCGCGCCCACGGGCGAGGCCGCATGTTCGTCCAGCTCGCTCTCCGCCACGGCTAGGTAGAAAAAATCTTCAGATAAGCCGTTTTCTTTGAGCAGGGCTTGGATGCTGGCCCGCCAGCGGCCCTCACGCTTGAGAATGAGCAGCGTGGCCGAATGCTTGTAGCAATTTTGGATGATTTCCCGCTCGAGGCGTTCCCGGACATCAGGATCGCTCAGGGGAACCGCTTCGCCGGCGAAGGTGAGCGTGGCGGGCAAGGGAAACGATTGGATCCGTTGCACGCTTTGGGTGGTGTCCAGCCCCTCGGGAGCAGTTTTGGTGGTGTCGCCCCCCGAGAAAAAGAACAATAAGATCGAGCTACTGATCAACAAAACAAGTTTCAATGGGAACATAAACAATCGCGTGAAGAGGATGGTGACATATACTTAACAATCAGCCCGTAAAAGAAAGCAATAAAGCTTGATAAACCGCTGGCCCAATGGTCTTTCTTGGTCCTTACTCAATAATTGACCAAAACCTTGCCACGAAAAGACCGTCATCGGAGCCAAGCCCCAAAAAACCAACCCTATTTTGATCCGCCGATGTAAAGAATATTTTCGGATACTTGATCATCATCACGCCAATTGCTTTGGGAGACCGGCCTGGATCAAGCCAAAGAACTGCTTCAAGGTGAGCTTATTAAACCCGATCGCCCATATCGGATCGCTCTTCTATGAACGGGAAATTCCCGAAAGAAACGGCACTCAATGGGGTTTTTTCTTGATCCCTCCTTGATAATTGACCGCAACCTTTCCAAGAAAAGATCGTAATTGATTTCTAAGTATCAAAACCCAAACTCTCTTTACCACACCCATGAAAAAACTACTTTTAGTAAGCTTGATTGCCATCGCGGCAATTACTTTGGAGGGCCAAGCCCAGACCGAAAAGAAAAACTTGTTCAAAGTGAGCCTGTTAAGCCCGATTGTTCGTACCGGATCGGTCTTTTATGAACGGGTGATCACGGAGAAGAGCAGTGTCCAATTGGGTTTTTTCTACACTGGGTTCAGCATTGCCGACACCCGGGTCCGAGGTTTCGGGATTACCCCCGAGTACCGATTCTATGTATCGGCCAAAAATGGTGCCCCAACTGGTTTTTACGTGGGCCCTTATTTACGCTACCAAAACTTGGAATTTAGCATCGATGCCAATACCCGGGAGAAGGCTCGCCTGTCGGCTTTTGGGGGTGGATTGGTCGTGGGTGGCCAGTGGGTGTTCAGCGATATTATTTCATTGGATATTTTTGGCGGACCCAATTACAATGCTCGCAACGTGACCTATGAAGGTGGAGCGACTGAAAATAGTTTCAACTTTACCGGTTTTGGCAACTTTGGCCTCCGCGCTGGTATCACCCTCGGGATCGCGTTCTGATCGCCTTTCAACTACTCATACAAGTCCTCTTTGGTAAAAGTTTGTTTATTTGCTCAACTTGGCGATAAATACCACCAAACAAAAAAGACGGCGAGGTTGGCCAAAACCTCGCCGTCTTTTTGCTTCGATGAGTTATTGTTTGCCCAACATTTTTTTGTATTTGGCCCCGTCCTGCAATACCGTGATAGCGGCTTGGATGTCGGCATCGTCATCAAAAGTGGCTTCCATTGCCCCTTTGGCCAAGTAGTAACGCGTTATGATTTCTTTTTCCAGTGCTTCTTTGATTTCCTCCCGAAATTTCTGGAGATCCGACTCTTTGTTGTGATAAAGCCGATCCTTTAACGAAGCCAGTTGGGTCTTGATGTCGTCAAAATATTTTTCTTCCTTGGCGGTCTTTTCCAACTCCTCAATAGTGCTTTCCACTTTTGTGGTGTAATCGTAGTCTTTGTTGGCCAGCCATTTGATAAATTCTTGGTACTCCGCATCGCTGAGCTCAAACTTGGTGGCCGATGCGATGTTGGGGCGTTTTTGGCGGTATTCGTTGGCAAAATCAAACACCAAGCCCTTGCCGATCAGGCTTTTGGTGATGGGGGCCAAGTTCATTTTTGCCACTTCGACATCGGGCTTGATGCCGCCGCCGTCAAATACTTTGCGCCCATTGGCGGTTTTGAACTCCCGGCGCAGCGAATCGGGAACTTTGCCCACGCTGCCGTCGGGGTTGCGGGTGCTGTAATCGATGGCTTGGATGCAACGCCCGCTGGGGATATAGTATTTGGCCACGGTCACTTTCAGCTTTGAGTTATAAGACAGCGAGCGGGTAGCTTGTACCAGCCCCTTGCCGTAGCTGTTTTGGCCCACGAGCACGCCCCGGTCATAGTCTTGGATCACGCCGGCCACAATCTCGGCCGCCGAAGCACTGGTGCTGTTGGTGAGCACCACCAGCGGCATCTCGATGTCATCGGCGGGGTTGAGGGCTTGGTATTTTTTGTTCCATTCCTTTACTTTGCCCCGGGTGCTCACTATTTCGTTGCCCTTGGCCACAAATATATTCGATACGTTCACCGCTTCGCTCAATAACCCGCCGGGGTTACTCCTCAGATCCAAGATGATCTTTTTGGCCCCTTGCTCTTTTAGTTTGATCAGTGCCTCGTGCACTTCTTTACTGGCATTGTGGGTAAAATCGCCCAATTGGATCAAGCCAATCTCTGGGTTCACCAAACCAAAGTAGGGGACGTTCAGCAGGGTGATTTTCTCGCGCTTAATGGCTACATCAAACGGTTTGTCCACGCCCACCCGTTTGATGGTCAAGGTAATGGCCGATCCAGCTTGGCCCTTGAGCAGTTGGCCAGTGTCATCGCGCTTGCGGATGTCAGTGCCGTCGATCTTGATGATCTGATCGCCGATCTGAACGCCAGCTTTCTGGGCCGCAAAGCCATCTTGGGGCATCATGACAATTATTTTTTCCTCCTTGGTGACGGGATCCACCCGGATGCCCACTTCCAATCCGATGCCGCCATATTGGCCGGTGGTCATGATGCGGTAGTCCTCGATCTGATCCTCGGGGATATAGTTGGTGTACG
This sequence comes from Cytophagales bacterium, assembly GCA_038209965.1. Lineage (GTDB taxonomy): Bacteria > Bacteroidota > Bacteroidia > Cytophagales > Thermoflexibacteraceae > JALONO01. Next base: position 9,145 of record JBBQXF010000035.1, read on the forward strand.
GATCCAGTGAATTGAGCATCGAATTGATGCCATTGTCCATCAAATCTTGCGGACTGACATCGTCCACGTAATAGGTGTTTACTTCCTTGAACAAGCTGCCGAATATTTCTAAATTCTTGGCAATTTCAAAATATTTTTCGTCAGGCTCGGTGGCAGCTACTGCGCCGAAGATAAGTAGTCCAGCACCGAGATAATAGATTTTGCGGTTTTTCATGTAATTGGCCAAACAAAAGTTTAGATGGATAAGGTAAGTAAGGCAATATCTGTGCACAAAAAATGCTTTTGGCTCACCTTAAAAAATTAAAGCTTAAATTTATTAAACTTAAGGCAAAAAGTCAAGGGGCCAATCCCCAGAAAAGCAGAGTATTTACCAGTTGCCTTATCATGTGCCAACCACGGATAGAAAATGAGCTCGATCGGCACAGGGAGCGGCGTTTGGCGACTGTTGGGTTGGGTTTTGACCCTAGCATTGCAGCCAGTACCCGATGCGGAGGCGGACGGCCCAAGAAAACATGTAAAGTCAACGCTGGCAATCCCTGATTTTCTATTGGCGCCGGAAATGTATAAATTGGGACTGATCAACCTGATGAAGGCATTTCTGGGGATTTTCAATATGGATCGTTGTTCATTTAAGGTACTTGTTGGTGGGGGCATCCTGTTGCTGGGCTTGGTTTTCTGGTGGCCGGGCTTGCGCGGAAAGGATAACCGTGCGACCGCTTTGGGCACTGGGCAGCCGACCCGAGCTGAAAAAGTGGGCCCCATCAGCAAGCTATGCCTGCCGCCTGCCCGCCGGTTGGCCAGACAAAAGGCGCGGAAAAGACGCATACTGCTCACCGGCGACTCGATGGGCGATGGCTTGTTTGTCGCGCTCCGCAAAATTCGGCAAGCCAATAATGCCGAGATCAGCTACGCACCTTGGTATGGCTCAACGAGCACCAAGTGGGCCGCCGAAACCCGGTTGCAAACATCCATTGCCGAGTATCAACCAGATTTGGTGATTTTTACACTGGGGGCCAATGAGCTCTTTACCCCGGTCAGTCCCCGGCGGGTTGGGCAGGTAAAATCCCTGATCACCCAGTTCGGAACGGCGGAGTACATCTGGGTGGGCCCGCCAAACTGGAAGCCAGATTGGGGCACCGACTCGCTGTTTCAGGCCCATGTGGGGAGTGCGCATTACTTTGTTTCAAAAAACCTGATACTCGACCGCCGAAGGGATGGAGCCCACCCCACTGCTGCCGCTTCGGAGGAGTGGGCCAGAATAATTGTGGATTGGATCAATCAAAACCCCAACCTTGATTTCAAATTCTACCATCAAGTGGATCAGGTAGAGGCCAACTTGCAGCACAACCTTCAAGGAACCTGTTTTTAGCCCCCACCCTTTCCTCGCAGCAAATAAAGCGGGGTGTATCAAGGTCAAAAGTGGAAAAAATCGTACTTTCACGGGCAAACAAACCTTATTAACAATGAACAAGATCATTATCAACAGCCATAAAGCCCCGGAACCCATTGGCCCATACAGCCAAGCCGTCCGGGTGAACGATACGCTCTATGTATCGGGTCAGATAGCCATGGACCGGGAAACTGGGCAATTGGTCATGGACGACATCGCGAGCGAAACCCACCAAGTAATGCGCAACCTGGAACACATCCTGCACGAGGCCGGAATGGCCCTCAAAAATGTGGTCAAATGCACCATCTTTCTCAAAGACATGGACAATTTCGCCACGGTCAACGGTGTTTATGGTCAGTATTTTCACCATTTATTTCCTGCCCGCGAAACGGTGGAAGTAAGCCGTCTGCCAAAAGATGTCAACGTCGAGATTTCTTGTATCGCCGTCCATTTGATCAACCCCTAAGCGATGGTGCGCTGGCCGATGAAGTGCAAGGTTTCCTAACTTTTTTGCTGTGGTGGTTTTTACCGATTCCTTGCTGGAAACCGTTGTGAGCGGATTGTTTATCGTAATAACCACTGTGAGGGTTTTTAACCACTCACAGGGTTTCACCGGTTCCTTGCTGCAAACCCTGTGAGTGGATTGTTTCCCGTAGTAACCACTGGTGGGGTATTTGTACCTGTAAAAAGTGAAGAGCAAGGCGGCTTGCACAATAGCAAAAGCGTTGAGCATTGGCCTTTGCCAATGCTCAACGCCATAAAGGATTAGCGCCGTTCTCACCGGGTGATCTTATTTGATCAACTTTTCCATCCGGCTCACCGTGGACACGCTGAAACAACCCAGGGCTTGGTTGGCCGAACTGGGGTTGCGGTTGCGGATGTTGGTGCGCACATTCTCGGGCGGGCGGGCGAACAGGCCGCCATTGGTCATTTGGTTTTGGGCCTGCTGCAAAAATTCGTAAGTGTCAAACCCGATCGACCAAATTTCCACCCGCAGGCTGTCCCCCAGTTTGTAAGGGGTGTCACTGTCGGTTACATCCTCCCGGATAGGGGCAATAAAGGGGAAACCATCCGTGCTCTGGGCAGTGGGGTTATAGTTACGGGTACCGTTGGAAGCGTAATTGAGCAAACTGGGCTTATCGATAAAACGGTTGTTCTTGAAGGCTTTGATCCAATAAAAATCTTGGGCCCCCAGTTGGTCGGTTCCCCAAAATTGGGCGTAGTACCCATCTTCTTGCCCCACTTGGTTTTCTTCCAGTTTGTAGGTGATGGAATCGATGGGGGTAGTGCGGTTCAGGCGGCTTTCGGCCGTAAACTCCTCGTTCTGGTAGCGCACGCTGAGCATAAAGCGGTCGCCGATCACCCCCATGGTTTCCATGGTGCGTGGTGCCCACACATAGTTGCCATTGTTCAAATCAGCAAAGGAATAGGTGCGCCCAGTGGTCTGATTGGTCACGCGCACTTCAGCCCCCCGCACTCCGGGAGCCGGGGCATTGAGAAAATAGGGGGCGGTAAGTGTCAGCCGGATCGTCTGGGGCGTGGGGTTATTGTTGACAAACCCGTCGACGACTAGTTGAGCCTTGCCCTCTTGCAAATCAATCTGAACCACATCTTCGCATGCCCACAACCAGGGAAGGCTAAATAAAAGCAGGAGTAACTTGGTGCTATTTTTCATGGATAATGAAGAAATTAGAATTTGAAATTGTAAGAAACCGCCGGAATGAACGACCCGATGACTGAGAAGCGCACGGCCTCAGTGTTGATGGCCACATCAGCATTGCGACGGAAATAAATCGCGAAGGGGTTGCGGCGGTTATACACGTTGTAGATCGAGAACACCCAATAACTCTCAAAACGGCGGCCTTCTTTTTTCTTGTTGTAGTGGGTGGCCGACAGATCCAAGCGGTGATAGGCAGGGATCCGGAAGTTGTTGCGGCTCTCGTCGGTATTGTGTGGCAGCACGTAACCCTGCACTTCCACCCGGTTGGTGGGGAAGGTAATGGGTGTGCCCGATTGCAGGACAAAATTGGCCGAAAAATTCCAGCGCTTGCTCACATCGTAGGCCATTGTGACGCTGAGGTTATGGCGGCGGTCGAAGCGGTTGGGGAACCACTCGCTCCGGTTGATGCCCGTCACCTTCCGTTCGGTCTTGGCCAAGGTATAGCTTACCCAGCCGGTGAACTTACCCTTGGCTTTTTTGACGTAGAACTCGGCCCCGTAGGCCCGGCCAATGCCCTGCACCAGATCGCCCTCGAGCAGGGTGTTGAGCAACAGGTCGGCATTGTCAATGTAGTCAAGCTGGCCCTGCAAGTCCTTGTAATAGACCTCAACGGAAGTTTCGTAGGTATTGTCCTTGAAATTGCGGAAATAACCCAATGCCACCTGATCGGCCAGTTGGGGACGGATGTTGTTGGTGCTGGGGGTCCAGACATCCAGTGGCGTGGAAGCCGACGTGTTGGACACCAAGTGAATGTACTGCGCGGTGCGGTTGTAGCTGGCTTTGAGCGAGCTGGTGGCCCCCAAAGTATAGTTGACCGAGAAACGCGGCTCGAGGTTGCCGTACTGCTTGATTACTTCCCACTGCGAAAAGTTGGTTTGGTCGATCAATGGGCGGCGGACATTGGGGGCAGCTTCGCCATAGGTGAATGCCCGGCCCGAGCCCATGTATTGAAACAGCGAATACCGCATTCCATATTGCAACACGACTTTTTCGCCCAGTTTTTGTTCATTGTCCAAGTAAATCCCACTTTCAAGGGCGTACTTGGGATCGAGGCTGATGTTGTTTACCTGAGTGCCGCTTTGTACCACGGCGTTGCCGGGGCGGAAATCGTACAGGATGGTCTGCACCCCAAACTTGATGGTATTTTTGGCATTGAGGAAATAGGTGAAATCAGGTTTGACACTGTAATTGATAATTTCCGATTTCCAGTCAAACCGGGAATTTTGCACTTCGTCGCGGAAGCCCAGCAGGTAGTCGTAATTGCTGTAATAAGTCGTGAGGTTCATAAACAGCCGATCGCTGAACAGGTGATTCCAGCGGAGGGTGGTGGTGGCGTTGCCCCAGTTGAAGGCAAAACCCGCCCCGAACACATCCCGACCAAAATAGCCAGACAGATAAACGGTATTTTTGGGATTGATCTGCCAGTTGAATTTGGCGGTCAAATCATAGAAATTAAACTTGGAATCCTTCAAGTCCCCACTTAAAAACGGTTTGGCCAAAACATCAATGTACGACCGGCGGGCGGCGATCATAAACGAGGCTTTGTCCTTGATAATGGGCGCCTCGATGAGCAACCGGCTAAAAATAGCTCCTACCCCACCTGAAACCGAAAACCGTTTGCTATTGCCTTCTTTCATGCGCACATCGAGCAGGGAGGAGAGCCGCCCGCCGTAGACCGCCGGAATTCCACCTTTGATCAGTTTCACATCTTTGACCGCGTCGGGGTTGAACACCGAGAAAAACCCGAACAAGTGGGCCGAATTATAGACTGGCGCTTCGTCCAGCAGCACTAGGTTTTGGTCGATCCCGCCACCGCGCACGTTGAACCCAGTGGCCCCTTCGCCCACTGTGCTCACCCCGGGCAGTAGTTGGATGCTGCGGATAATGTCCACTTCGCCCAAGAATGCCGGAATGCGCTGAATGGTTTTGATATCCACCTTGAGCGTGCTCATCTCAATACTTTTGACGTTGATATCGGCATCTTCTTCGGCCACAACCTCCACTTCGTTGAGCTGGGTGTCTGAATTTACCAACTCAACATCCATTTTCTGATTGGTCGTTAGCGATATCTGCTTGATCTGGTTGACATAACCCACCGATGAGATGACGATTTCGTAAGTTTCGCTTGGCAGGGTGAGCGAGTAAAAGCCATACTCGTTGGTGGTAGTGCCAGTAGTAGTCCCCTTCACATACACATTGACCCCAATGAGCGCTTCTCCATTTTTAGCATCCTTGACGAAGCCGCTCAGGGTGCGTTTTTCGGTGGTTTGGGCATAAATGGGCATTGCCCGGCCCCAAAGAGCCACCAATAGTAGCAGGAAAATTTTTTTCATGAAATTAAGTTGGTTGAAACAGCCCTCAAAACTAGTGGCTAATGACCTCAATAAAGTAGTCAGCCCATTTTTTTGAATAATTTTAACAAAAAAATTGGCCAACAAAGTCAATAATAAGTAGGTTGGATTCCTTTCGTGTAGTTGTGTATTTTGCCCAAATTGAGCCGATCCGCCCGCGCACAACAGCGATCTATAACCTTTCACCCTCTTTTTTTGTTTGAACGGCATGGAACCAAACGACCAATTGGCCAAGATCATTGAGGCCAGGATGAAGCTCCAACGCCGTTTCGGGGAGCGGATGCTGGCCAGTCCGTCGGTAGCCGGTGCCCGTCCGCTGGGCACGGGCGCAACCAACCGCCACGGAATGCCCAAAATCCCGATTGGCCAGACCGCCACCACTAAATGGCCCGTGCCGAATCTGGGCTACCAGCCCAATATCCCGCTCGATAAATGGCGGCTCCGGGTGGATGGCGAGGTGGAAAACCCTCTGCTGCTCATGTGGGCCGATTTCATGGCCTTGCCCCAAACGGAGGACACCAGCGACTTTCACTGCGTGACCACGTGGTCCAAAATGGACATGGCCTGGCGCGGAGTGCGGCTGGTCGATCTGGCCGCACTGGCCCAGCTCAAGGAAACCGCCACCCACCTCATGTGCTACGGCTACGACACTTACACCACCAACCCTGTCGCTGGTGGAGGCCCTCAAGCCCGATGTGCTGCTGGGCCATACCGTGGACGGCGAACCCCTTTCCCGGGTGCATGGCGGCCCAGTGCGCATGATCACGCCTCAATTGTATGCCTGGAAGGGATCCAAATGGATCAAACGGCTGGAGTTTTTGCCCCAAAATAAGATGGGTTTCTGGGAAGAGCGCGGCTATTCCAACACCGCTTACCCGTGGCGAAATGACCGATATAGCTGACACTGTCGGAACAGTTTACGATCAACTGCAATAGATTTGGGGCTAATTGTAAAAATAAATTTTTTACAATTAGATTACGATTAATATATAGTCAATTAAATAGAAAACCGAAGGATTCAAAGGTTTGTACGACCAACAGTTGCCAACGTATTGTGCCACTCCGATGGGTGCGCATTCGGTGTGTTAGATTATTTTTTCATCTGCCGATCACTTGGTTGGGGTAAAGCACAAAACCACTTGCGTAGAATTAATGTAACTTTCCGGTTTTGGCGTGTATTTTAGCCCCTTTTTTTACCATTATGCACTTTGATTTCAAAGAACTCGTCACCGTTACGTTTACCCTGTTTGCCATTATTGACATTTTGGGCTCGATCCCGATCCTGATCAACCTGCGGCGGCTGAGCGGGCATATCTACGCGGGCCGGGCCACTATGGCCTCGGGGGCGATCATGCTCGTGTTCCTGTTTGTGGGTGAAGAAATGTTGACATTTATTGGACTGGACGTGGCTTCATTTGCCGTGGCCGGCTCGCTCATCATTTTTGTGCTCGGTGTGGAAATGACCCTCGGGGTCCACATTTTTAAAGCCGACAGCCAGCCCGGGGCTTCGTCCATCGTGCCCGTGGCATTTCCGCTGGTGGCAGGGTCGGGTACGCTCACAACCCTGCTCTCCCTCCGGGCCAACTACCAGATAGTCAACCTATTGCTGGCCATTGGCCTCAACCTTGTCATCGTGTATTTGGTGCTGCGCTTTCTCTCTGGCATTGAGCACCGCTTGGGTGAGGCTGGCATTGGGATCTTGCGCAAGATATTTGGGATCATCTTGCTGGCCATTGCCATCAAAATGTTCACCCAAAACATCGGGGCGCTGCTAAAGCCGCTGGCGGGCTAGGTGCGCGGGCCCAAGGCCAATCCACAAATCCTTGACCACAGGGTATCAATATTACGAAAGTCTCAAATCTTGCCCGGATTGAATGGCTGGTTGCCGGAATCGCCCGATTATGTGCTAATGCGAGGCAACGCGCCAACTTTTTTCTAAAAAAATCTTGAAAAATTTGGAATATATATATATCATTTTTGCTACTTGACTATTTTATCAAAATTTAAACCGTTTTATCATGAAAAAAGTTTTTTTCCTATCACTAGCTGTGGTCTTCTTTGCCAGTGTCACCCTAGTGATTGATTGTTGACGGCGAAAGAATGCAGATTGATCGTTTACATGATAAGACACATCACTGCGTTTTACCAATAATGTGCCTAGATTTGACCATTATCAAGATAGTGGCCAAATTTTATTTTGATACAAAATATTGGAACTACGCAAACTTCACGTTGTACCAGACAAACTATTTCGCAAATCATTAATCCAATGAAAAAGCTGCTCGCATTTATCCTATTTCTTGGCCTATCTATATCTGGACGGAGCCAGGATATTCAGGTAAAATACCAATTTTACCTGAATGACTCGTTGTATTACGATAAGATGCTTTATCTGGGCACTGATACTTCGGTCTGGCAAGATTATGAAGAAACGAAATTGCCAAACAAAGAACGCACATTCGTTATTAATAATTTGAAAACCAACACGCAATATTCAAAACACATTGTGATGATGCGCGAAAACTTTATTTCGGACACCACTTTTTTGGCCCACCAAAACTGGACGCTCACCCCCGAAACCAAAACTTTGGTGGGGCAGCCTTGCAACTCGGCCGAAACCGTATTCCGGGAAGTCCGATACAAAGTTTTTTATGCCCCGAACATTCCTACCCAACTCGGCCCTTGGAAGTTTGCTGGCTTACCAGGATTGATACTGGAAGCCCGTTCTTTGGAGAGTGTGCCATTGTATCACTTTGTGGCGACCGAAATCACTAATCAGGCAGCAGGTGGGCTTACCGGGCTAGTTAATAAGCTCACCAAGGACAAAAAATGGATTTCCTGGGATGAGTACAAAATCATTTTTAAAAAAATAATCGATAATGTGGCCAATAAAATCAAATCGGGCGGTTCATTGCCCGTTGGGGCCAGCACAAGGATCAAACTTGGCATGATGGAGATTATTTACCCTGAAGCCCAAACGGGAGAGGGTTTGTTAATCCAGAATTGATGCCTTGGCCAAGTGCTATGGGGCGAATCGGTGGTGGATTACTGGCAATATTCCTTGCCTTGGCAGGCACTGGGGGTATTTGTCAAACCATTACTGGGAAGATCACCAATACCCGGGGTGAGGCAGTTCGGCCAGCCAGCCTGCTGGTCAAAGACTCGGTAGGGGCTGTCTTCATCCGGGAGTTTGGCTTTGCGCGCGACGGTACCTATCGGCTCGATATCAAAGGGAATTATCAAAAACTGGTGGTTGAGGTAAAGGCCCTGCACTACAATTGCCCGCCCTTGGTGCTGGAGCGGCCCGGGAAAGGTCAAATTTACACCCATGACTTTATCTTGGTGGACGATACCACCCGCCTGCTCCAAGAGGTGGTGGTGACCAGCCAGCCTAAGTTTAAATACAAAAGTGATACCCTCACTTATGACCTGGCTTCGTACACCGATGGTACCGAACGGAAAATCCAAGACATTTTAAAGAAACTCCCCGGCATAGAGGTAAACGAAACCACCGGTGAAATCAGGTTCAAGGGGCGTAGCGTGGAGGCCGTGACCCTGGACGGTGATGATTTGTTTGGCCATAATTACGCACTGGGCACAAAAAACATCGGGTCCCAGATAGTCGAATCCGTGCAAGCCATTGAGAACTACTCGGCAAACCCAGTATTGAAAAACATTGAGAAAAGTGGAAAGGTGGCCTTAAACATCCAGCTAAAAAAATTAGAGTCGGATTACTCGGGCGATATCAACCTCGGGGCCGGGGCTTTGTTCAATAATGAAGTAGGTCTTGGCAGAAATCTCAATGCCACATTGGTGGGGGTCGCAGCAAAGTACAAGTCATTTGGTATGTTGGCGAGCAACAACGTGGGGGCCAACAACAGTACATTTGACTACTTTAAGCTCAATCAGCCAAAATTCAACAAGACATTGCCTATTTTTCAGGCTGTTCGTGCAATACCAGAAGCGATATTGGCTAGTTTACTGGACGAGCAAAGGGGGAATATTAACAACCAAAACTTTTTTAACTACAACTTTTTGTTAAAGCCAGCAAAGAACTTTTCAACAAAAATCAATTTAAATTATTTGCACGACTTGATGGCTGCCGATCAACGATTAGTCGTGGAAAATCAGATTTTTCAAAACGTATTTTCCACTTCTGACGATCTGGCCATAAGAAAACAACCCAGAAACTTTCAGCTAGAAAGTGAAAGTAAATTTTATGACCCCAAGCATAACTTTTATGTCGAATACCGGCTGGCCATGTTCAACGAGTTGATCAGGACAAAGTCAGACATTGTGATCAACGATGTGCAGTCCTTTACTTTAAACCAAATATCGTCAAATTCTTACGCGACACATGCCATTCAAGCGACGAAAAAAGTTGGTCAACGTGCTGTAGCCCAATTTGATGTAAGCATCACCAACAATCGGATAAACCAGACTTTAGTTTTGGCGGATCAAGCCCAATCGAGCACGGTTACTGATGGATTATTCAGTCAACAGGTAAACAGCCGCCGCCAGAAGATCGACTTTAATGGAAAATATTTGCTCGCCAAGCATAGAAATTTCAGCATCGCCCAGACCATCGGCGGGTACATGGACACGGCACCCATTAGCGCTCAACTTTCCAGTTTGAAAGATACGGTTGGACAAGTCCCACAGGCAGTTAACAATCTTTCATTGATGCAGAAATCCTTATTTTATCTTGTTGATTTTCAGCTTAAAACCCAGAAAATCAAGTTGAATTTTGGCATTAAGCCCCAGTATTTAACCCAGCAGTTGACCAATAAACTTGCAGATAGGCAAGGTTTTAATGGTATAGACTCGCGGGCGGACATAATACTACAACCCAGAGTCAATCTTGTTTTTAAATCCGGTAACTCAACCTCGCTAACAACCTCGGTCGAGTATAGTGAACAAGCATTTTCGCCCGAATATCTATACCCAGAAAACATTTTCCTATCGCAGCGAGGGATCAGCCGCAATATTCCAGAACTGAGGCTGCAACGCTTGTTTAGCCAACTTGTAGGTTTTAATTACCTGAATTTGCTCCATGACTTTCAGGCAAATGCATCGCTTACCTACTCCAATACGATGGGCAATTTTATAGCCAACAACTTTATTACCGACCGGTTTAGTGTCTCTGAATACTCATATCTGGCCAATGCCACCAATAATTTGACCTTTAGTACAAATATCGAGAAATATATGAGCAAGCTGGCTTTGACGGCAAAAGTAAGATTTAGTCTAACCCATTTTGATTACTACAATTATCTTAACGCCTCGACATTGCGCAAAAATGAGTATTTAAGTCATTCCACAAATTTTTTCTTAAAGTCAGCATTTAAAACCAAACTAAACTTTGAAACCGATTTTACTATTGGCAAGACGGTCGTTAGTTCGACTGGTGGAACACCATCATTGAGCAACACATCGGCAAGAAATGTGGCAAAAATAATTTTCCGGCCAGCTCGCTCCCTACTGGTGTGGTTGGTCTGTGATGCCAATTTACCCAATTTGAAGAAATTAGAACAAAATTTTGTTTTTATTGATGTAATGTCAAATTATGATTTGCCAAAGAAAAATTGGGGTGTAGGCCTAAATTTCAAGAATGTACTAAACACGGCACAGTTTGTTACTGTGAATGTTACCGACTTTTCTACCCGGGTTTTTAGTCGGAATTTATTGCCTTTCCATTTCATGTTTAGTATCAGGTATAACTTCTAGCCTTGATACAAGCTGTCGCCTCGTTGATTGTCTTCTTGGTGCTGCGTTTTCTCCCCGCCATCGAGCACCACCTGGGTGAAGCTGGCATTGGGATCTTGCGCAAGATGTTCGGGATCATTCTGCTGGCCATTGCCATCAAAATGTTCGCCCTCAACATCGGGGCGTTGTTTCTCAAGTCAGGCTAAGGCTGGATTGGCCACCCCGCAATTGAGCGTTGCAGGCGGGCCGAACCCGTCCCACATACGCTTCGTTTGGGGAAGAACTTAAAATGTGGGCCAGCAAAAAGTGGAACTACTTTTGCTGGCCCAAGCTGGCCATCGGCTGTCAGGGATTAGCTCAGCAGCCAATTCCGGGCATCCTGCAATTGGGCAAAATACCGGACGGCAAACAGCTGTTCGTTCAACTCCTGCATTTCGTCAACGGTTTGTTCCAGGGATAGATTGGCGATAAATTCCGTGGGCAAGACTACCGCCATTTTGGTCAAACCTGCCCCAATGACCTTGGGGGTAAACACGGTGGCGACCCAGTTTTGCATATCGGGCGTGACCGCCTTGCGAAAATTGACCGCGTCCCCCAGCCATTTTTTGACCCTGTGCTGGGCAAACAGTTCGGCGATTTGATCGAAAGTAGTATAATATTCTTCCAGCGACATGTCCTCGCTTTCACTTAACCAAGTGGCCACCGCCAAAGAATTGTCGGCCTCAAGGTCGATGTGGACGTACTCATTATTCAAAATAGTCATTCCGCTTTTTACGCTTTGGTAATCGATAGGGTAAAGATTATTTTGGTTGATCAGCTGGTGTGGCAAAATTACTTTTCTACTAATTCTTCAAGCAATGAGAATAACCCTTGATAAATACTGAGGCCATTACTCAAGCCCATAGGTTGCAAAAATAGGCAGACGGTCGGTTAATAGTCAACTATCCACTTTATTTATTAACAATATCAAAGTGTTGATCACTGAATATTTCTACTAAGGCATTGGCTGCAATTCTGCGGCCAGTTTTTTGTAGCCCGCTTTGCCCAATAGCGCAACCCGATTCACTTTGTAGGCTTCCACCCACGGGCATGTTTGCTTGACGAAAGTCGCAGACTTTCGCTTATTTCCTATGCAAAGTCACAGACTTTGCATAACAGGGCCCAACGGGACTAAAGCTTTGCCCGCAATTCGGTGGCCAATTTTTCGTAGCCGGCTTTGCCCAATAGCGCAAACATGTTCACTTTGTACGCTTCTACGCCCGGTTGGTCAAATGGGTTGATGCCCAGGATGTAGCCGCTGATGGCACACGCTTTCTCGAAGAAATAGAACAGTTGGCCCAAATAATATTCGTTGATTTCGGGGATCTCGATCAGTATGTTGGGCACGTTGCCTTCCACGTGGGCCAGCAGGGTGCCTTTTTCGGCCATTTTGTTGACTTCGTGCATCTGGCGGCCCGCGATGTAGTTGAGCTTGTCCAGATCCTGATCATCATGGGGCACGCTGACCGCCGAGCGGGTTTTGCCCACCGAAATAACGGTCTCGAACACATTGCGCTCCCCATCTTGGATCAACTGGCCCAGCGAATGGAGATCGGAGGTGAAATTGACCCCGACCGGAAAAATGGCTTTGCCGTCCTTGCCCTCGCTTTCACCATAGAGTTGTTTCCACCACTCGACCAAATAATGCAACCGGGGATGGTAAGCGGCCAAAATCTCAATGTTTTTGCCCCGTTTGTAGAGGGCATTGCGCACGGCAGCGTACATCGAAACGGGGTTGTCGGCCATATTGGTGGTTAGGCGCGAGCGGTTTTCCATGTCCCGTGCCCCCTCCACCAGTTTGCGGATGTCGAACCCGGCCACGGCAATGGGCAGCAGGCCGACCGGGGTCAGGACCGAGAAGCGCCCCCCCACATTGGGCGGGATGCTGAAAGTAGTGTACCCTTCTTCACCGGCCATTTGGCGCAAGGCCCCGGAGGTGGGGTCGGTCACGGCCACGATCCGTTCCTTGGCCCCGGCTTTGCCGTAGCGTTTTTCCAAGTCTTGTTTGAGCAACCGGAACGCGATGGCGGGCTCAGTGGTGGTGCCCGATTTGGAGATCACGGCCACTGCGTAGTCCCGGCCCGCCAACACTTCCAGCAGGTCATGGTGGTAGTCGGCACAAATGTTTTGGCCCGCGAATACCACCATTGGGGCATTGCGCTGGGACTTGGGGATGAGCTGGGTAAAGTGGTGCGACAGACCATCAATCACCGCTTTGGCCCCCAGGTAAGATCCCCCGATGCCAATCACCACAAATACATCGGCCAGTTCGCGCATCCGGGCGGCCGTTTCTTCAATGGCGACCAGTTCTGACTCGCTGATGCTGGAAGGCAGGTTTACCCAACCCAAAAATTCACTGCCCTTGCCCGTCTTGTTGAACACAGCCTCGTGGTGTTGGTCAATTTCTTCTTGGTAGGTGGTAATGTCCTTGGCGAGCATGAACTCGAGCACTTTGCTGATATTGATGGTGAGAGCATCCATAGATAGATAAATGGGTAAAATCGATTGTTTGTAATTGATATACAAAAAACTGAAACAATGGCCAAGCCAAAAAACGCGGGCAATTATAGTGAAAAGTAATCAGTTTTGGCTCGGACTGCCCCAAAACTGGGTGGTGGCCAGATCAATGAACCACCATTTTGGCCAAGTCCAGTCGTTGATGCAGCCCCAGTAGTGGCTGGTTGCGTTGCCAGACCACCGCCCAGCACCGCCCTCCCGACCAAGAACTGGGCGGCCAATGGTGGGGCCAAGGGAAAGCCGCGAACAAAATCGTGGCCAGATGGGCGGGCGGTATAGAAATTATGGCCCGTCTTGGTTTATATTCGCAGCAACCAATCAAGCACCAATCAAATGGATTTATACCTGCAAAGTAAAGTGATTCTGATAACGGGGGGATACAGTGGGATCGGCGAGGCCATAGCGAGAGAAGCGGCCAACGAAGGCGCCATCCCGATCATCGTGGGGCGATCGGGCGAAAAGGGCAAAGCCTTGGAAGCGGAGCTCCGATCGCAGGGTTACGAGTGCATGGCCGTGCAAGCCGAGCTGAGCGAGGCCGTGGAGTGCCAAAAAGCCGTGGTCGAGACGCTCACCCGCTATGGCCGCATTGATGCCCTGGTCAACAACGCGGGCCTCAACGACGGGGTGGGACTGGAAAACGGCAGCCCCGAGAAATTCATGCACTCGATCCAGAACAATGTGTTCCACTATTACTGCATGGCCCATTACTCCCGCGAGGCCCTCAAAAAATCCAAGGGCAGCATTGTCAACATCAGTTCCAAAACTGCGGTCACTGGCCAAGGGGGCACTTCGGCCTACGTGGCATCCAAGGCGGCACAGTTGGGCCTCACCCGGGAATGGGCCGTTGAGTTGTTGCCTTTTGGCATCCGGGTGAACGCCGTGATCCCGGCCGAGGTCTGGACCCCGCTCTACGAAAAATGGGTGAACACTTTTCCCGATCCGCGCAAGAAACTGGCCAGCATCACCAAACACATCCCGCTGGAAAAACGGATGACCACTGCCGAGGAGATCGCCTACATGACCCTGTTCTTGATCTCCAGCCGTTCGGCCCATACTACTGGCCAGCACATTTTTGTCGATGGTGGCTACACCCATTTGGATCGGACGGTATAGGGCATAAGGCGGTGCGTAAATTTTAACGGAATAAATAATACTTACACTTGCAAGTAAGTTTTGGTTGCGCTACTTTTGCACCCTGTTTCGTGAAAACAGGTTTTTATCTTACTTTATTTAATGGATACGTTAAGTTATAAGACTATCTCGGTCAACAGCGCAGCTGTTACCAAAGATTGGGTAATTGTAGATGCCCAATCTGCAGTCTTGGGCCGCTTCGCAAGCGAGGTCGCCAAGATCATCCGGGGGAAGCACAAAGCGTCCTTTACCCCTCATGTGGACTGTGGAGATAATGTAATTGTCATCAACGCTGAGAAGGTTAGACTTACCGGCAAAAAGTGGACTGACAAAGAAATTATCTCGCACACCGGTTATCCCGGCGGCCAGCGGATTACTTCGCCCCGCAAGCTGATGCTGAAAAACCCGATCCAACTGGTGGAGATGGCTGTCAGGGGGATGCTGCCCAAAAATCGTTTGGGTCGCAGGCTCTTCCACAATTTGTACGTGTATGCAGGAACGGAGCATCCGCACGCTGCCCAACAACCTAAAGAACTCAAAATCGCGTAACAAGATGGACGTAACGAACACCATTGGGAGGAGAAAAACTGCCGTGGCCCGGATCTATGTATCCCCAGGCACTGGCAAGATTACCGTCAACAAACGGGCCGTACAAGAGTATTTCCCGTCTGAGATATTGCAGATCATTGTGAACCAGCCGTTGAATGTTGTCAAAGCCGTTGGTACGCTTGACATCAACGTGAACGTAAAAGGTGGTGGCTACAAGGGCCAAGCCGAAGCCGTCCGATTGGCCATTTCCCGTGCACTGTGCGAGATCAACCAAGAGAACCGCCCGCCCTTGAAGAAGGAAGGCTTCCTCACCCGTGACCCCCGCATGGTTGAACGCAAGAAGTATGGCCGCCGCAAAGCTCGCCGTCGCTTCCAGTTCAGCAAGCGCTAATCGTGGTTGTATTTCACCTTGGTTTTCAATCTCTAAAACGGTAATCAAATGTCTAATTTAGAATATAAAGACCTTCTGGATGCGGGTGTGCACTTTGGCCACCTCACCCGAAAGTGGAACCCCAAAATGGCGCCCTACATTTTTATGGAGCGCAATGGTATCCACATCATAGATCTCAACAAAACGCTGGCCTGTCTGGATTCTGCCAGCGAGGCAGTGAAGAAAATTGTTCGCTCTGGCCGCAAGATCATGTTTGTCGCCACCAAGAAGCAAGCCAAGGAAGTAGTGGCCGAAGAAGCCCGCCGCCTCAAAATGCCTTATGTGACCGAGCGTTGGTTGGGTGGTATGTTGACCAATTTTGCCACTATCCGCAAGTCGCTCAAGAAATTGTCCACCATCGATAAGATGATCAAGGACGATACCTACAAGAGCTTGGCCAAGCGTGAGCGCTTAACAATGACCCGCGAACGGGACAAACTCAACAAGGTGCTGGGCGGTATTGCCGACCAATCGCGCCTGCCCGCCGCCCTGTTCATCGTGGACGTAAAGCGTGAGCACATCGCAGTCAAAGAAGCCCAACGGTTGAACATCCCCGTGTTTGCCATTGTTGACACCAACTCTGACCCCGATACGGTAGATTTTCCAATCCCGGGCAATGACGATGCTTTCAAATCCATCTATTTGATCACTTCCACCATCGGCAAAGCCATTGAGGAAGCATTGATGGAGCGCAAGAAAGAGCGTGACGATACCAAACTCAAAGACGAAGAGAACCAGAAGCGCGAAGTGGATGGTACCGAGCAAATACGCGATGAGGTGGAAATTGAAGCCCTGGCCGACGAAGACGAAGTCGTAAGTTAAACCCTGTACCTAAAGCAATTGCTAAAACTTAAAGCTTAAAACCATGTCTAAAGTTTGTGATCTTACAGGTAAGCGGGTGCGCGTCGGCAATAATGTATCTCATGCCAACAACAAAAGCAAGCGCACGTTCAGCCCGAACCTGAAAAAGAAAAAATTCTACTTGGCCGACGAAGATCGGTGGGTTGAGTTGAGAATCTCTATGTCCGCCCTACGCACCATCAGCAAAAACGGTATCAGTGCCGTGTTGAAAGATGCAAGGAAGCGCAATACACTTTCGGCCAAGGCCATCAAAAAAGTGGGCTAATTTGCAACTCAAGGTAAATTACCGTACATTTAACGCATTGTATCAATAATGGCAAAGAAAAGTAAAGGCAACCGTATCCAAGTGATTCTGGAGTGTACCGAACATAAGAATTCTGGGATGCCCGGGATGTCGCGGTATATCACTACCAAGAACCGCAAGAACACGCCAAGTAGGATTGAGTTGAAAAAATACAATCCAGTACTTAAAAAATACACCGTTCACAAGGAAATTAAATAGCAAGAAGTTATGGCAAAGAAAGTAGTTGCTACGCTCAAAAAAGAAGGTGCTAGTGTTAAATACGCTAGGATCGTTAGGGCTATCAAGTCGCCCAAGACTGGTGCTTATGCCTTCAAGGAGGAGTTGATCCCCGAAGAACAAGCAAAGGCCGCCATTGCTGCCAAATAAGTGGCAAATTGACTCCATCGTACCAAAAAGCCCTGCTCTTCAGCGGGGCTTTTTGGTTGGTGCCTGTTGCTGGGCCAGTCCCAAAATAAAACCCGTGAAATTGTAGTAAATTGATAATGGCTTTATATCTTTGTACTGTTTAGAATAAATCTAAATAAATATACCATGCCCAAAAGCCCCTTCAAGACCGAAAGATCGATTGCCCAGCTTGCCATCAACGAACGGGCCATTGTTGACCACTGTGCCGACGAAGCATTGTCGGCCCAATTATTGGAAATCGGGCTGGTTCCGGGGCAAGAAGTAATGCTGTTGCGCCGGGGCCCATTGGGCAGCCCAGTGTATTTGAAAGCAGGCAAAAACTACTTGGCCATCAGGAGCAAAGAAGCCGGCCAAGTGTTGCTACAAGCCTAAAGTGTTCTTCCCGGCGCATGATTCTCCCCCAAACCAAATTGGGTGGGGCTTTCCAAAATCCCAGAATTGATTGATTGATGATGAAAGTAGCATTGGTGGGCAATCCGAACACCGGAAAATCTTCGTTGTTCAACCGACTGACGGGCCTGAGCCAAAAAGTGGGCAACTTTCCCGGGGTGACAGTAGATAAACGGACTGGGGAAATGAACTTGGGCAATGGCCAATCAGCTTCAGTGACCGATCTGCCGGGTGCGTATAGTTTGTACCCCACGGCCCCAGACGAAAAAATCGTATTGGAAGTATTGGCCAATCTTAAACACCCCAATTTTCCCGATGTAGTAATTTATGTGGCCGATGCCGCCAATTTAGAGCGGCACTTGCTGTTGCTCACCCAAGTGGCCGACTTGGGCTTACCCGTGGTCCTGGCCCTCAACATGGTGGATCTGGCCGAGGCATCGGGCATACGTTGTTACCCTGATCGGTTGGCCAAGGAACTGGCCATGCCGGTGATAGTGGTCAACGGGCGCACTGGCTTGGGGATCGATGTACTACGGGCGGCCCTGCCCAAAGCCCGGGCCCGGGCCAAGCCATTTTACCCCATCCCGGCAGATTGGCAAGCATTGGCCGCCGAAATCCAACGGCGCTGGCCCGCGCCCAGTGACTACCACGCCCTGTTGATGAGCCATCACTTGGGGCTGGGTTTGCCAGCAGCCACTGATCAAGAACAACTTCAGGCCCTGTGCAAGCGGTCGGGCCTGCGCAGTATCCGGGGGCAGGTGGACGAGACCATGGCCCGGTATGATTTCATTGGGGCGGTCGTGGCCCGCTCAGTGGAAAACGTGGCCCAGAGTGGTTCTGCCACTTTTTCGGAGCGCTTGGATCGGGTACTGATGCACAAAGTTTGGGGCAGTTTGACTTTTTTCGTGATCCTATTATTACTTTTTCAAGCCATTTTTGCTTGGTCCAAGGGGCCGATGGAGGCCATTGAATGGAGTTTTGCGCTCGGGGCCGAATGGCTCAAAGTGAATTTGCCCGGTGGCTGGCTAACTGACCTGCTCACTGAGGGAGTAATGGCAGGACTGGCGGGGGTAGTGGTGTTCGTTCCCCAAATCGCTCTTTTGTCTTTTTTTATCGCTTTGTTGGAAGAGTCGGGTTATATGGCCCGGGCCGTCTTCCTTTCCGACAGTGTAATGCGCAAGTTTGGGCTGAACGGGCGCAGCATTGTATCCCTGATCTCGGGCTTGGCCTGCGCCATTCCGGCCATTATGTCCACCCGGAGCATCCGCAACTGGCGCGAACGGCTGATCACCATCTTGGTCACGCCGCTGATGAGCTGCTCGGCCCGCATCCCAGTTTTTATGTTACTGGTCACGTTTGTGGTGCCAGGGGATCTATATTGGGGATTTTTCAATTTACAGGGTTTGGTTTTTATGGGCTTGTACCTGACCGGGGCCGGTGCAGCCATCTTTTCTGCTTGGGCCCTCAGCAAATTGCTCAAAGTGGCGGGACAAGGTTTTTTCCTGCTCGAATTGCCGTCCTACAAAATGCCCCATTGGAAAAATGTGGGCTTGACCGTTTATGAAAAAGTAGTCACTTTTGTTTGGGAAGCTGGCAAAATGATTTTGCTCATTTCGGTGTTGTTGTGGGGGCTGGCCACGTATGGGCCACCTTCGCAGATGCGCACTGCCGAAGTTCAGGCACGAGCTGAGGCCGTCGCGGCCCAGTTGGACACCGTAGCAACCGCCGATTTGATGGCAGCCAAGCGGTTGGAAGCCTCTTATGCGGGCCTATTGGGCAAAACGATTGAACCGTTGATCGCCCCGCTGGGCTTCGATTGGAAAATCGGGATCGCGCTGATCACTTCTTTTGCCGCCCGGGAGGTTTTTGTGGGCACCATGGCCACGTTGTACAGTGTGGGCAGCGCCGGCGACGGCGATCTCAAAACGGTGGGCCAGCAAATGCGCGCTGCCAAAAATGAAGCCGGCTTGCCCATGTACTCGCCAGCAGTGGCCGCCGCTCTATTGATCTATTACCTGTTTGCGATGCAGTGCATGAGCACCGCTGCAGTGGTGTACCGGGAAACCAACTCTTGGCGCTGGCCGGTATTGCAAATCGTCTATTTGACGGCACTGGCCTACTTGGCGGCTTGGGTAACCTATATTTGCTTGGCTTAGTTGGCGATTCTCGCCAACCGGGCACGTTCCACTATTCGGGCAAGTTGGATCAGCCGCGCTCGGTCCCTCCCTTAAACGGTCAAATCAGCCAATCTTGGGCTATGTTTGCAGCTAAACCGAAACCGAATGAAAACATTAGAGGTTTGTTTTTCCCCTGATCTCTTACCACTGTATCCATTGAGCGAAAAAGTGGTGGTGGTCGTGGATATTTTCCGGGCCACATCCTGCATGGTAGCAGGGTTGGCTTCGGGGGTCAAGAGCGTAGTGCCCGTGGCCACACTGGACGAGTGCCGCGCCCTTATGGCCCAAGGTTACGTGGGGGCAGGCGAGCGGGACGGCCAGCATGTTGATGGCTTTGACATTGGTAATTCGCCATTCAGTTATATGTTGCCCCAATACCAAGGCCGATCCATTGCCGTGACCACCACCAACGGAACCAAGGCCATTACCCGCTCGTTGGCAGCCCGGGAAATTTTGCTGGGTGCGTTCCTGAACCTCAGCGCAGTGGCCGATTACCTGATCCGCCAGCCCCACGACGCGCTCATCGTGTGCGCGGGCTGGAAGGGCAAGTTCAACTTGGAGGACACCTTGTTTGCCGGGGCATTGGCCCGCAAGTTGGATGGTTTTTTTGATACCGAGGACGA
Organism: Cytophagales bacterium; assembly: GCA_038209965.1. Taxonomy (GTDB): domain Bacteria; phylum Bacteroidota; class Bacteroidia; order Cytophagales; family Thermoflexibacteraceae; genus JALONO01. Next base: position 29,738 of record JBBQXF010000035.1, read on the forward strand.
CTCGGTGATTGCCGCCCGGGAGCTTTACGCCAACATGCAGGAGGACATGTATGCCCATTTGCAACATTCCTCACATTATAAGCGGTTGAGCAAGCTGGGCATCCGGGAAGACATCGTCTATTGTTTGGAAATGGATAAGTTCAATGTAGTGCCCGTGTTGCAGGGCCGCGAAATCGTGTTGAAGCAATAGCCCTATTTTCTTGCCAAGGCCAGTAGGGCCAATCCTGGGGCAGGTAGTTGGGCCAGATCCACGACCCATAATTGGGGAAAATGCCGCTCCAAGTGGGTACGGGCCGCTTGGTGGGCCGGGCTGGTGAGCCAATGAACGTCAACCAACAGCACCGCCAAGCCCCCTGACGGCAGCCGATCAATGAGCCATTGCCAGTAACGGGCCAGATTTTTGGTGGGCAATTGACCCGTCAGTTCGTGGCGCAGGTTCAACCCCTTGGCCCGCCGATCGAGTGATCGAAAAGCCGGTTCATCCGCCCAAACCGTAGGCCGACTGACCATAGCACTGAGATTATCGATGATTAATGTAAATTTTTTCGCATTTTGAACCTGCAACCGCTGACTATTTGTGGATCGAAGGGCAAAAAGCGAACCTTGCAATACCGTATTGGGGCGCATATCATCAGTGAGCAGCGGCTCGGTCAGGCAAGCGTGGGAGACGGGCTGCCCGGCGGGCTCTGTCTCGGCCAGTTGCAAGCAAGTGGCCCAGTAGGCTAAGATCGCGGTCTCGTTCCAATACAACCGTGGCCCGGTCAATGCAGATCCGGCCGCGGTTTGGCGCAGTTCGGCTGCCACAGCTTTGGCCAATTGTCCATCACCGGCGTGGGGCAACAGCACTGAAGTCTCAGGCGCGGCCCAACAGCCGGGCCGCAATTGGTCAGCCAAAGCCAGTGGGAGTGGGATCGTCCCGGCTGGCCATGCTCCGGTGCGCCGCGTCGGGAAGAAATGTTGGTCAATGGCCGAATACCGATCTGCGGGCATACTCAACCCCAGCAAATCGGCCCATTGTCGATAATCGGCCAGCAAGGCTTGGTTTTCGGGAATTTTTGCAAATATTTGCTGGCCCGGCCCAAACAAGGTGACAATGTTTTGCTCCTCGGCCCACAGTTCGGCCGCAAGGGGCAGCGAGCTGAAACAAGCCACTGTAAGCAAGTGTTCCGCAAAAATAGCTGGTAGGTCGGCCAAAGCCAGCCCGGGTTGCACCGAGTGTTGAAAAACCTGGTGGGCCGAGGCCATTGCCAAGGCAAAGTCTGGCTGAGCGAGGGTGGCCTGCACAGCCGCTATCAACGGGGCTAGGGTCGGCGCAGCGCGGTGGTCGTCCATCAAGTGAGCGGGCTCATTCATCAGTCCGGTAAAATTACCCAAAAAACCAAAACTACCCTCCTATATGTTGATCCACACTTCCCAAATCGCGGCCCACAATGCGCCACTGATCCCAGCCCACCAGCGCCAGTTCAGTTTTCTGGCCGAAAGCTTACTGGCCCAAGGCCATGATCCTGAACAAATGTTGGCCGATTTGCAGGCATTTCAAATAGCGATCCCCAGTTGGGCACTTGGCACGGGCGGCACCCGTTTTGGCCGTTTTCCCGGGGGAGGCGAACCGCGGGATTTGGCCGAAAAAATTGCCGATGTGGGCTTGCTCCATGCCCTCAACCAGTCGTCGGGCGCGATCTCGCTGCACATTCCGTGGGACATCCCGCAGGATGCCGCCGCCACTCGTGCCCTGGCCCAGCAATATGGCCTCCGCTTCGACGCAGTCAATTCCAATACCTTTCAGGATCAAAAAGACCAACTCCACTCCTATAAGTTTGGTTCCCTCTCACATACGCGGGCGGAGGTGCGCCAGCAGGCGGTGGCCCACAACATCGAGGTGATCCGCCACGGGGTGGCCCTGGGCTCCAAGTCAATCACCGTTTGGCTGTCCGATGGCTCTTGCTTTCCCGGCCAGCAAAATTTCCGGCAAGCTTTCCGCCGGACCTTGGCAGGGCTGCAAGAAATCTACGCCACCCTGCCCGTTGATTGGCGGATGTTTGTGGAGTACAAGCCCTCCGAACCGAATTTCTACTCGATGGTGGTGCAAGACTGGGGCGCGTCGCTGTTGTATGCCAGCAAGTTGGGGCCCAAGGCGGCCTGTTTGGTCGATCTGGGCCACCACCTGCCCAGTGCCAACATTGAGCAAAACGTGGCGTTGCTGATGATGGAGGGCAAACTGGGCGGGTTCCACTTCAACGATTCCAAATACGGGGATGACGATCTGACCGTCGGATCGCTCAAACCATACCAATTGTTCCTGATTTTCAATGAGTTGGTAGAGGGCTTTTGCGAAACAGGCCGGGGGCAATCGCACTATTCATGGATGATCGATGCCAGCCACAATGTCAAAGATCCGCTGGAGGATCTCCTGCAATCGGTCGAGGCCATTAAACTCGCCTATGCCCAGGCCCTGTTGGTGGATCGGGCGGCACTGCACGCCGCCCAAGACCAGAACGATGTGGCCAGTGCCCAAGAACTATTGCAACACGCTTACCGCACCGACGTGCGCGCGTTGCTGGCCGAAACCCGGCTGCGGCACGGGGGAGCCTTGCAGCCCATGGCCCTGTTCCGGCAGGCTGGGGTTCGATCCGCCCTGATCGGTGAGCGGGGGAGCAATGCGCAGGCTAGCGGGCTGTAAAATAAGTTTATCCCAATATACTTTACAGCGTTTAGTCGCAAAAATTGGCTGCTTAATTGTGATGAGAAACTTATACCGGCGGTGGCGTTCACCCATTTTCGCGTACCATCCCACGTTTCTACTTGACTGATCCACCGGCTTGGGCATGTATATTGTCAAAAATATTGTTGAAGTACAAGGTGATACCATTTGGCTGGAAAGCCAAGAAAGGCAGGGCACATCGGTGTTCGTGGCCCTGCCCGCCAATTATGCCCGGTTGCCCAACGCTACCTACAATTGGGATGGTGGGGAGCAATAACTAGCCTTTGTTGCCCAGTAAGTACTCGGCCAACAGGGCGACCCCATAGCCCGTGGCACTGCGCTGGGAGCTAAAAGGCGAGTCAGAAAAAGCCGTTCCCGCCATATCAATGTGGGCCCAGGCGGGGTGCTTGCCAGTAAACCGCTCGATGAATTTGGCGGCAGTAATGGCCCCAGCGGGCCTACCACCATAGTTTTTCACATCTCCCATATCCGATTTGATTTGGGGGGCGTAGTCGTCCCAAAGTGGCAAGCGCCACACCCGGTCACCACTGCGCTGGCCGGCTTCGGCGAGCTGCTGGGCCAAGGCATCGTTTTGGGTCATCAGCCCGGCGGCATGCCAGCCCAGCGCAAAAATGCAGGCCCCGGTCAGCGTGGCCAGATCGATGATCACGTCGGGTTGGTAATTTTTGGCCAAATAGCTAACGGCATCGGCCAAAATTACGCGGCCCTCGGCATCGGTGTCATCCACCTCGATGGTCAACCCCGAATAAGTATCGATGATGTCGCCTGGCTGGATGGCGTTTCCGTCCGGTTTATTATCAGTCGCGGGAATAACCCCGATCAAATGGACGGGCAATTTGAGGCGGGCCGCCACTTCCATCGCCCCGATCACGGCCGCTGCCCCACCCATATCACTTTTCATCCAACCCATGTTGGTACTTTCTTTGATCGAGATGCCGCCCGTATCAAAAGTGACCCCTTTGCCGGCCAAAGCAATCTTGGGCAGTGGCCCCGACAAATTATCGGCCCGGTATTCCATGATGGTAAAGGTGGGCGGCAGGGCGCTGCCCTGGTTGATGGCCAACAAGCCCCCCATGCCCAGTTGCTCAATCTCCGCTTTGTGCAATACCTGGACCGAAAAACCGGCTTCGGCCCCAGCTTTCACCGCTGCTTCGGCCAGCAGGAGCGCGTTCAGCCGGTTACCGGGCAAATTCACCAGTTCCATGGCCCGGAGCTGGGCCCCTGCGATCACACGGGCCTCGCGCACGTGCGAGCCGGCCATTTCGTGCCACTTGTCATCCAAGTAAATGGTCAATTGGCGGAGGTGGGCGGGTGGCTCTTTGCCCTCCGTCCTGAACTTGGCCAAATCATAATAGGCCAACTCAATGCCCCAAGCAGCCGCAGCGGCGTAAGCAGCCAGCACGGTGCCGCCGGCACTGGCCAGGTTGCTGAATCTGACCAGATCCACCCCGGCAGTTTCACCGAGCTTGGCCTTTTGTTGGAAAAAGAGCAAGCGGAATGCCTTGCGGGCCGCAATCTCATCCGGCTGATCGCCCAAGCCCAACAACACTACCCGACTGGGAGCTTGATCGCCCGTGGGGTAAAGCACCAAAGTTTCGTCGAGCTTGGCCCTAAAATCGGCCAGCAAGGGCACAATGGGCAAACCTAAGGTTGTGGCTAAATCAGCAAGTTGATTATCAAGGTTTTCTGACCAGAAGGGGATGATGAGGTTTACTGGGGCGGGTACTTGGACACCGCGAAAAAGGACGTCGTACATGGCAAGCAAATTTTTTTCTTTAAAAACTTTTAATTATCATAAAGACTTGTTTATCTTTACTTTAGATTTGGTGTCTAAAATTAAAACTTTAAGTCTTCGTTACGCCTAAAGCGAGTGCAAGTTACGCAGGATGGCCCATTCTGTTGCATTTTTTTGGTGGGCGATTTTAGTCAATCGGAAATGGATTTGATTGCACCTGAACTGCTGCGCTACGTGGAGCGCCATTCTACCCCGGAGGAGAGCTATCTCCGGGAGCTGGACCGCGATACCCAGGCCAATGTGCTCATGCCCAGAATGCTTTCGGGGCATTTGCAGGGGAACTTATTGGCCGTTTTTTCCCAGATGCTGCGCCCCCGGCGGGTGTTGGAAATTGGGACATTTACGGGCTATTCGGCTATCTGTTTGGCTCAAGGGCTCACCGATGATGGCTACCTGATCACCATCGATGTGAACGAGGAACTGGAGGACATGGCCAAGGCCGCATTTGCCAAGGCCGGGCTGGCCGATAAAATCAAGCAACTGGTTGGTGATGCCCGGGAAGTGGTGCCGCTACTGACCGACACGTTTGATTTGGTCTTTATTGATGCAGACAAGGCCAATTACGGCCTGTACTACCAAATGGTGATGCCAAAGGTGCGCAAGGGTGGCTTAATCATTGCTGACAATGTACTTTGGAGCGGTAAGGTTTTGGCCCAAAACCCCGACAAGGACACTAAGATTATCCAAGCGTTCAACGAAATGGTGCAGGCCGATGAGCGGGTGGTGAACACCCTGCTACCCGTGCGCGATGGGTTGATGCTGATCCACAAACTGTAAGAAAGGCAGCTCAAACCCCACAAAGCCAGTATCCAGTATGTAATTTTTGGGGTTTGGAACGTTATTAGTGTAAGCTATCCTGAAGAATGCCAGTGGTCAATCTTCTTTGGCAACTTCTGGTTCATATTTTTCTGAATAGGGAGTGATTTTTTTATGGAATTCGATGCCTACTGGCACCTTGTTATCATTAACCGTAATATTGTTCAAACAAACTTAACCATATGAAACACTACATTTTTTGTTTAGTCGGCTTTTGGGGGTTGATTGTAGGCCAAGCGGCTTGGTCACAGGCCTTTGTTGTGCCCTCCAAAATGAAGTTTGCCGGTATTGACCTGACCATAGACGATAACGCCAAGCAGCAAATCCAGATGCGGGTCAATATGCTGGCCCAAAGTCCAGATGCCTATCGGGCCTATGCCGAGCGCGCCCAACTTTACTTCCCCGTGATCGAGCGGGTGTTGGAAGAGGAGCGCGTTCCCAGCGATTTCAAGTATGTCCCCTTGGCCGAAAGCGGCCTGACCGCCGACATGATCGGCCGCAACAATGGCTTGGGCTTTTGGCTGATGACCGACACCCTGGCCATCGACAACGGCTTGGTGGTGAACAGCGAGATTGATGAACGGAAGAACATCGTCACGTCCACCCGGGCCTATTCGCGCTATTTGCAAAAGTGCAACTATCTGATGCGCAACTGGTTTTTTAGTGCGCTGGCCTACCCGCTGGGCCTTAACAACAGCTATATGGCCAGTGACCCCAATTTGCGCGGGGCTACCCAGTTGCGCGTGGACGACCGCTATCACCCCTACTTTTTCAACCTGTTGGCCCACATTGTAGTCTTTCGGGACAAGTTGAACCTAGCTGGAGCGACGGCGCCAACCGTTCAATTGTTGGTTTACAACGACACCAAGGGCAAGACACTGGACCAGGTGGCCAAAATGGTCAATGTGCCAGTAACCGAAATGGTCAAGTACAATCCGTGGCTCACGGCGGCAACAGTGCCTGTCAGCAATGCCTATCCAATGTTAGTGCCCATGCCATTGAGCCGGGTCAAAGAAGTGACTAACCTGTTGAGCAAATCGGCTGCCGAGGCCAAAGGTTTTGTTTCTACTGCTGCCTCGCCCAATGCGGATCAGAACACCAGCCAAGAGGATGTTACTTACCCAGTGATCGCCAACAAGGCCGAGCGGACTATCAACGGCCGGAACTATACTTTTGCCAAAATCAATGGGCTGGATGGGATGCTCGGCAAAGAAGGCTACAGCATCGATGAGATGGCCGCAGTGGCCAGCCTCAAACCCGCCAAGTTTATGAAGCTCAACGACATGAAGACGGGCGACTATATCAAAAAAGACCAGGTCTATTACATTGTGGCCAAAAACAAAACTGGGCCCGTAAAGGATCATGTTTTGCTGCCAGGACAGTCGTTCGCTGATGTTTCCCAGCAGTATGGCGTTCAATTGCACCATATCAACAGCTTGAACCGGCTTGATAAGGCCGAGGCCGCAATGGAAGGCCGGGCGGTCCGCTTGCAAACCAAGCGCGGGCGCAAAGAGCCGATTGAGTTTCGCAAGGTGGAACAACTGACCCAAGAGCAAAAATTGGCTAACCGTGTCACCGAGGACAACACCATGCCCTCCCCCCTAGACTCTGTCAACAAGGTCAATCAACAACCAGTAAATAATGAACAAGCCTTTCATGCAGTACAGCCCGGTGAAACAATCTACACGATTTCCCAAAATTTTGGCGTATTGCCAAGTGACTTGGTGCGCTGGAACAATTTGGTCGGATTCAATGTGGAGCCGGGTGATCTGATCCGGATCAAAGGCGATCCGGCAGTGGTGAGCAACCCGTTGCCCAACACCGATGGACAGGGTACTCCGATGACCAATGGCCAAAATTGGCCCAACAATGAAGGGCTGGACATTCAGGGCAAAAACCCTGGAATGATGACCTCCACGCTCGAAGGGGCCAAACACGTGGTGCAGCCAGGGGAAAATTTGTCAAGAATAGCCAAAAAATACAACGTGACAGTCCCTGAACTGATGACTTGGAACGGGCTGACCAACACGACCCCGCTGCGCATCAACCAAGAACTGGCCCTGAGCGGAACTGGGCAAGTGCTCAATACTGCCGGGCAAGCGGCACCCCAATTCCAGACCCACGTAGTGAAGAAGGGGGAAACCTTGTCGGGAGTGGCCAGAAAGTACGGGGTAACCGTTGGCGACCTGAAAACGGTCAACAACTTGCCCAATGATATGCTGAGCCTCAACCAGAAATTGAAAATCGGCAAAGCATCCATGCTCAATCAGCCCGCCAACGGAATGAACAACGGGGTGGCGATCAACCAGAACAACCAGATCGGCAATAACCAACAAGGGGTGATCAATGCCAACCCACTCGGTGGCAACCTGCCCGTTGTGGCCAATACCGGAATGTCCAACCAGCCAGTAGTGGGTGGTACCGGAACCTATGCCCTGTCCTTTGGCGATAGTCCTTACATGGTGGCCACCAAATATGGAGTGGCACCTGAAGATGTGCTGCGCTGGAACAACCTGCCCGCCGATGCCAGTGCCTTTCCGGCCGACATGAAAGTGGTGTATGTGGCCGACCCGACCAAAGTGAACTCAGGGGCAACGATGGGCAATGCCCTGCCCCAAAACAACCCCAACCCGGGTGGTGGAGTATTTGGCAACACCCCCGTAAACAATACTGGGGCCAACGGGGTGGTGAGCAATGCGGGAACGGTGCCGGTACCTGCTGAGCACGTGGTCAATTTTGGCGAAAGCCCTTACAGCATTGCCCAAAAATACAACCTCAACCCCGCTGATGTCCTGAATTGGAACAAATTGGCTTTTGATGCTAAAGTGCAGCCCGGTTCCACCCTGCAATTGTACGATCCGGCCTTGGGCAATCAGGGGGCGGGAACAGCGCTAAATATGGGGACAAACAACCAAGGGACGGGAATCTCTGACCCGACGATCGGAACGACAGTCCAAGGTATTCAAGGTACGCCGGTAGATATACACTCGACCATTCATAAAGTACAACCTGCCGAAACGCTGTTTGGCATAGCCCGTACCTATGGCGTGCATGTGCGTGATCTGTATGCCTGGAACGGGATGAACTCGGAGAGCAAGCTGAATTCAGGCCAGACCATTTATATCAAACAACCCCCCACGGAGGCCGCCACTGGTATTTTGAACCAAACCGGCCAAGGAACAACGGATGGGTATTATGTGACCAAGGCCGGTGACAACGTCTACGGAGTGGCCAGACAATTTGGAGTGCCAGTGACCGACCTGAAAAAATGGAACGGGATCGAGTACGGGATCATTGACCTACAACCGGGCACCCCCCTCATTATCAACGGCAAAACGGCCCCGATCGAGCCTGTCACCGAGGCAGTGTATGTTTCAAAACCGGGCGACAATATCTACAAAGTGGCCAGCGGCTTCAAGATAAAAGTGACCGACCTCAAGCGCTGGAACAATTTGGCCCCGGGCGTGATCGACCTGCCCGTGGGTACCAAGCTCCAAGTGAGCCAAGATGGTACAATGCCCCAAACCGAGCTTTTGCCCGAAAGTGGGGACACTGGAACCGACCTGCCCGTGAATGGCTCCGAAGCGGGGCTACTCAACCAAAGTGCCGCCTCGGTGCAAACTGAGGAAGGATACTACACTGCCCAAGCCGGTGACAATATCTATGGCGTATCGTCCGACCACAGCATAACCGTGCTTGACCTCAAAAAGTGGAACCAAATTCCCACGGGCAAAATTGATCTGGCCCCGGGCACCAAGCTGATAGTGAGCGCGGCTGCCGCCCAGAAAGAAGCAGCTTTGCAGCCCAAGCCAGTGGCCAACAAAGGGGTGATCGCCGAATCGGCCAACCCGAATGTGAAGCCCATTGAAAAAAATCAGCCCGAGAAAAAGGCCAAACCAGTAGTGACCAAGAAAGGGGCTAAAACCCATATGATTAATCGCGGGGAGACGTTGAGCAAAATCGCCCGGGATTACAAAGTAACGCTCAAGGAACTGCGGACGTGGAACAGCTTGAAAGATAGCGATGATATCCAAGCCGGAGTAACATTGAAAGTGAGCAAGGAATAGGGTTGCCGGTCAGCCAAAAGCCAAGGGGTTCCCAAACGTAAAGTTGGGAACCTTTTTTTATGGACTGTAAGTGGGGTGCGATGAGCCACCCTGATAGATTCCCCTCTGAATTACCAACTTATTGAAAATGAAAAAGTTGTGGAAGAGGTAATGAATAGGGCTTGGCGAAGTTGGTAGCAATAGAAGCACATCAGCCCGTAACGGAAGCTAAATTCGCAACCAAAAGTTGAGTTTAGAAAACCATTGTTCAACAGTATCCGACGGGTTAAAGCTACAGCCTGTTGGCAGTCCTTTGCTACCTGTTCCATCTGCCCTCACAAAGCAAAACCGAGCTTTTTAGTGCAATCAAAGGTAGCAGTTTTACAATTACCTTATCCGTATTTCTTTCCTAAAAAGCTCAACGAACCTGTGGATAATACAAAAAAAGAATGATAACCATGTCGGAGGCACCAGCTAATAAAATAAATTCACCTTTCTGGCAATAAGAACACATGCAACAAGTAGAATAACGAATAAGATGCCTGTTATTTTTTTGTTATATTTTTAAATATTCACAGAATCTCGAAGATGATGAACGACACCAAAAAAGAATGACGACATTACCCATTTAAGATGAATTTCTGAGCAATGGATAACTTTCTGAAGAGCCGCCTATTCTTGAAATTATTTTTACGGCTCCTGCTCAGTATATTTTGCAATGTTTTAAGCACTTCGATAGTATACCCTCCTTTGTTAACCATCACACAATCAGCTTGTGCAGCGTGGGCGGCATCGGTTATTTCACTTCTGGTTGCCAGCCCATGCTTATTCATGCTTTCCAGAACCTGCGTAGCCCATATCACCGGTGTATGTGCAGCTTCACAAATCCACAGTATCTCATCTTGTATCTCACTCAACCTTTCAAAACCAATTTCCACAGCCAAGTCGCCCCGGGCTAT
>JBBQXF010000036.1:0-39988 GCA_038209965.1 Cytophagales bacterium
CCATTATTGGCGATATTTCCCATTCAAGGGTGGCCCTGTCCAATATTTTTGCCCTCCAGAAGCTTGGGGCCGAGGTCATGGTGTGCGGCCCGTCCACCTTGTTGCCGCGCCATATCGGGGAGTTGGGCGTTAAAGTAGAGACCAACGTGGACAAAGCCCTCGCTTGGTGCGATGTGGCCAACGTACTGCGCATCCAACTGGAACGACAGCATGGCAAAAATTTTCCATCATTGCGCGAATACGCCATGTATTTCGGCATCAATGCCGAGCGGATAGCCAAACTGAACCGCCCGATCACCATTATGCACCCTGGCCCCATCAACCGGGGCGTAGAGATCACCAGTGAAGTGGCCGATTCGGCCCATTCCATCATCCTCGATCAAGTAGAAAACGGCGTGGCCATTCGCATGGCTGTCCTGTACCTCTTGGCCGAAAAAATCAAAGGCTACCAATAAACCACTCATGGCCCCATCCCACCTTCATTATCAGGTATATGGCCAAGGCCCGCTGGTTTTGTTGGCTTTTCATGGCTTTGGGCAGGATGCCTCGGTTTTTGCCAACTTTTCCGCCGCTTTCCCCGGTTATACAATCTACAGCATTGATCTGTTCTTTCACGGGAGGAGCCACTGGCATGGCCCACTCGACGGCCTTACCCAAGCCAAGTGGCAGGAAATATTGCAACGTTTTCTGACCGACCAAGCCATTGCCGACTTTGGCCTGATCGGTTATTCGATGGGTGGACGGCTCGCTTTGGTAACGTGCCAGTGTTTCCCGGCCCAAGTGCAACAATTGGTGCTAATGGCCCCCGACGGCATCCGGCCCCATGCTTGGTACCGGCTGGCCACGCGGGTGCCCGCCCTGCATGGGATGTTCCGGTACGTAACGGCCGAAAATCCCAACTCATTCCACTGGCTCGTCTTGACTATGCGCCATTGGCAGCTGCTGCCCAGAACCCTGCTCAAAATAGCCGAAACCCAGATGAGCCAGCCGGCACTCCGGGCAAGGGTCTATCGGACTTGGATGCTGTTCCGGCAGTTGGAGCCAGACCTCGTTCAAATCGCCCAATTGCTGAACCAGCGGCGCGTCCCCGTGCAGATATTCACCGGGCAACATGACACTGTGGTAAAACCGACCGACATGCGATCATTGATCCGGCGGCTGGATCGAGGCCAGCACACGATCCTTGCCTGCGGGCATGGCCAGTTGCTCAAAGAAGTGCTCAAGTGGCTGATGGGCAATCATTTTCCCGGATAAATTGTAATTTGCTCCCTTAAACCGATTAACTTGGTCGTAGATGCACCATTTATCAGTCCGCGTGCGCACATTCACTGCTTTGGGCTATGCGCTTCCCCTTGGCTTATTTTTTTATTACCTCTATAAATTTGCCTACAATTCACCAGAAGCCGATGATTACTTTGCGATTTTTGGCTTTTTGAACGACTTTTTTGCAGCCAAATCATGGAAAGAGCAATTCACCGTGGCTTTCGGACTGATCGGCGAGCATAGGATCGTTTTCAGCCGGATGCTCTACCTGTTGACTACTTGGATCGATGGTGAAATAGATCTTCGGGCGTTCATCTGGATTGGCAATTTGGTTTATCTCGGTCTGATCCCGATGCTCTACCTCGTTTTTCGCCCATCACCCCAGCGGTTTGTCTATTTTTTGCCTGTCCCGTTCCTCATCTTGCAGCAACAATATTCCGAAATCACCTTCTCGGCCGTATGCAGTACCCAACACAATGTGGTTTTCTTTTTTGCGCTGCTCACCGTTTACTCCCTTCATCAACCGGGTAAACGCGCTTTTCTCTGGGCTTGCCTTGGGGGGCTTGTGGCCACCTTTACCAACGGGAATGGCTTTCTGGCCTTGCTGGCTGGGTTGGGAATGTTATTGTTTACCCAGCGCTGGGCCAAAGCCGGAGCTTGGTTGGTGCCATTGGTCGTGATCACAGCCCTGTATTTTATCGACTTTCAGGGAAGGGGCGGAGATGGTGCCTTGGCCTATTTACTGGCCAATCCGTTGAAAGTGAGTGCTTTTTCCCTCAAATTCATCGGCTCGGCGGCCAATGTTGGTCGGTGGGGCTACGAATTGAGCATTGTCCTGGGCAGCCTATTGGCCCTCTATTTTGGCAGTTTGCTCTTGGGGGGATATGCCCGCAAAAATCCCGTACTGTTTGGCTTTCTGGTATTCTTGGCCCTAACCACCGTGGCCACAGCCTTGAGCCGCGCCTCGATGGGCTACGCCTACCGCTACAATATTTATTCGGCCATTTTCTTGGTGATTTTTTACATTTCGCTCTTCGATATCTGGCCCAAGAAGTCTACTTGGATATTTTGGTCAGGATTGACCCTCAGCTTTCTTTTCTGGGCATTCAGTTATTTTGACTACACTGATTTTATATTGACTATTCGCCGAGAAAAAACCGCCAACGTGTACAACTTATCAGTAAATGGTTTTGGGCTCATGGACCGCTATTATAGCGGCAAATACGTCAATTCGGGGATCCATTTCAAGCACGATGGCTTGCTGAAACTGGCCAAATCGGGTTATTATCATTTCCCCGAGCCCGATTTATCACGGATCAAAGCCGCCCTGGCCCAACCTCGGCCGTCAGCCCAACCGTTGCTAACGGCTACTTTGGTGGGCCGCGAGCTGAGCGTGGCCAGTACAAGTTACTTTCAGCCTACCGAAGAAACTTGGATCACGCTGCAACAGGGCGACCGGATCTATTTGCTCACTGCAGCCCAGCACAAAAACCGGTTCTTGGCTTTTTTACGATCCGGGCAATACGTCGGCCCCCAAGTTACCAGCACACTGTTCCCCAACTCATTGCCCCCGGGGCAGTATCGGCTTGGCGTGTTGGCGCGGGCCGGCAGCGGGTTCACGCACCAAGACGGTGGGATCACCCAGGAAATTCCCCAATAACGGCCCGTCACTTTGGTGCTGGCCGGGGCAAACACTAACTTTGCCCCATGCACTTCACTGTCCAGTTGCCCTTGTTCGAGGGTCCGTTCGATCTGTTGCTCTTCTTCATTGAGCGCGACGAGTTGGACATTTACGACATCCCGATTTCCACCCTGACCAACGATTTTTTGGGCTACCTGCACCAGTTGGAGCAGCTCAACATGGACGTGGCCAGTGAGTTTATCTTGGTGGCCGCCACTCTGATGCGGATCAAGGCCAAACTGCTGCTGCCCCGCCCCGAACTGGATGATCTGGGCAACGAAGTGGATCCCCGCGAGGAATTGGTGGCCCATTTGCTGGAATACAAAAAGTACAAATCGGTGATTGGACAGTTGGCCCAATTGGAAGAAGATCGGCTGGCAATGGCCCACCGGGGCAATTTGGTGGATGAATGGCAGGCAGTGGCAGCCAGCCAAGGCGTGGAAGTAGAAATGCAGGGCTTGGATTTGTACAAATTGCTACAAGTCTATTCCAAGGCAATGAAACGATTTGCCGAACAACAAAACCAGCCTGTGCACCGCGTAATCCCCTACCCTTACACCATCGAGGGCCAAAAAGCGGTACTGCTAGATTGGGTGGCCCAAGAGAAACAGGTCTCTTTTTTGGCCATTATGGCGCACAACAGCAGCAAAATTGCAGTTATCTATCACTTCTTGGCCATTTTGGAACTGCTACAAACTGGCGAACTAGCGATTTATTTTGACAAAACCCAAGCTTATAATGATTTTTGGATCAGTCAAGTGGATACAGACGGGCCAGCAGTTGTTATCAATTCTTAAAATTGGCCGCAGATAAGCCCCCCATCCCCAAATAGGCATAAAAGTAACTATCTTTCAGGCTCAAATCAAATTACCCGAACCGACCAACTCCCGATGGAACAAAATCAGGAAAAAATCCTAAAAACCATCAGTCCCACCAAAGTTATTCTTCCCGTTCTCTTGGGTTTGGCCGTAGCCGGTTACATGTTCTTTACCAGTGTCGATTTGGACACGCTGGGGGCTTACTTGGCCAAGGCCGACCTTAAATGGATCGGGATTGCCTTCTTGGTGCTTTTCTTACGTGATGCGGGCTATGTGTGGCGAATCCGCTACCTAACCAACCAAGAATTAAGTTGGAGGTCAAGCACTTACACGATTTTACTTTGGGAATTTGCTTCGGCAGTCACTCCTTCGGCCGTCGGCGGAACCGCCGTGGCCGCTTTCATCATCAACCGGGAAGGCATTAAATTTGGCAAGTCGCTGTCTTATGTGATGCTCACCGCCCTGTTGGACAATTCCTTCTTTATCGTGGCCGCCCCAATCGCCATTTTGCTGAGCAACGGCAATGTATTCCCCAACATAGAGGCATCTGCACTGTTTGGCCGCGGGCTGGAATGGACATTCTTTATTAGTTACACCTTGATTACAATCTATACGTTCTTCTTTGCCTTCGGCCTGTTTTTTAAACCGCATGGTTTTAAGTGGTTGATTGTCAAAGTAACCAGCTGGAAGTTTATGCAGCGTTTTCAGCATGGGGCCGAGGAGATTGGCAACGAAGTGGTCATTGCCTCAGAAGAGATGAAGGGCAAAGACTTTCGGTATTGGGCCAATGCCGTTCTGTCAACTATTTTTGTGTGGTCGGCACGATATTTCATGGTCAACTGCCTGCTGGAGGCTTTCAACAACGATCTGAGTTTTGCTAATCACTGGTTGGTATTTGCCCGGCACATTGTGATGTGGGTGATCATGCTCATTTCGCCCACTCCGGGCAGTAGTGGCACTGCCGAGCTGTCATTTGACCTTTTCTTCGGCGAATACATTGGTGGTTTTGGGGTGGCAGTGGCCCTGTTGTGGCGGCTCTATACCTACTATCCGTACTTGTTCTTGGGGGCATTTGTGCTGCCGCGCTGGTTGCGCAAGGTATTGGCCAGCTCCACCAAGCCCGCTTAACCAAACATGAATTGGGATAAATTGGGCAAAACAAGCTGTGGAACTATCGCGAGCAAGGCAAATGTTCGCACCAAGTGAAGCAGGGGGGTGATATTTGGTGTGGCCGTCTCAGATTGGATTAAATATTCACCTGCCTGCCTATCCACTCACGAGCACGCTTTCCAGTAACTGGTCGAGGGAGGGGAAATCGCGGTAGCCCCGGGCCAGCGCACGCAACTGATCGCCATCACGGTACACCAATTCCGGGAAGCCAGTTACTCCCCAATGTTGCAATTGGGCAAACTCTGCCAAAACAGAGGCTTTAAATGCTGGACTGACAAACCGGGCCGCAAATTCGCTTTCATCAAGGTGGTATTTGGACAACAGTGACAAATAGGTGGGCAATTCGTTCAAATCTTGGCCTTCCCAATAAAAACTCCGCTGAATGTCATGGGCAAAATCGACCGAAAGTTCGGGCAAAAATGATTTAAACACTGCCAAAGCAATGGCTGGCGGTTCGGAATCGGATAGACAGATGGGATCTTTGAGCCGGCCCTGCAAAAAGGCGGCCCCAAACTTGACCCCGGTCAGCTCTTCCACGCGGGTGTGGGCCTGCTCGATGTAGGCGGCCATGTTGGCCAAGGGCGCCACGCGGCTACCCGTGATCATGCCGCCGCTCAGCGTGTTAAAGGGAATTTCAGCCCCATATTTTTTGTTCAACTGTTGGACAACCGGGCCAAACCCATAGCACCAACCACAAAGGGCATCGTAAATGTAAATAATTTCCTTGGACATGGACTTGGGTTTTTGTTCTAACCCGATTTTCTCACTAAATGTTTGCCTAGTCATGCGCCTATTTTTGTATTGTTGTTGGTGTTTAAGTTTGGCCGGATCATTCCCGGTGGCGGCCCAAAATCCCCAACCCATTTATTTCCCCAACGCAAAGGCGGATAGCACGGGAGTGGATCGGGCCATTTTCCAAAATGCGGAGGTTATCTTTAATCATGCAGACCGCCTGTATGATCAAAGAAAGTTTCAGTCGGCCATCTATTACTTAAACCGGCTGGTGGAATTGAAGCCACTGGACAAAAACGCTTGGTTTAGGCGGGGGCAATGTCGCGAGGAACTGAACGATGCGCCCGGCGCATTGGCCGACTATTCAGAGGCATTGCGCTTGGACGATACATTTACCGAGGCCCTGTTCAACCGCGCCATGCTCCACTATCAGGCTGAAAAGTATGGGTTTGCCCTGACCGATTTTTCCCAACTGCTGGCCATTCCGGGCAGCGGGCCAACCACCACGGTGTATTATGGCAGCCCGGCCAATGGGACATTGGGGGCCGTGAGCCAGCTGATGACCATGCAGAACCGGCAAGCTCCCATTTATCACTATTTGGGCCTGTGCAAACTAAAAACGGCTGATTATGCCGGGGCATTGGCCGAATTTGATCGGGCCTTGGCCTTGACCCCCAACGATCCAACCTACTGGGTCAACCGAGGGCTGGCCCAGCAACGGCTGGGCCATAAAAATGCCGCTCTGTCCGATTTTCAGCGCGCCTTGGCCCTTGATCCGGAGAATAGCCACGCAGCTCACAACTTGTCGCTCCTTGATCCGGGCAGCCAAAGAACCGTAGCGGCTTATGATCGGATCATCGATCAAAACAGCAACTTCGCACCTGCCTACGTGAACCGGGGCCTGGCCAAGTTCGAGCAAGGGAATTTTGCCGGCGCATTGGCCGATTTTGACCGCGCGGTTACCCTGGGCCAGCGCGACTATGAGATATACGTGAACCGGGCACTGGCCAAAGCCCGGCTCAAAGACTACCCCGGGGCAATCAAAGATTTTGGCCGGGCCATTGGGATCGAGCCGCATTTGGCCAAGGGATACGCCGGCCGGGGCAATGTTTATTTACAACTCAAAAATTTTGGGAGCGCGATCGAGGACTATGACCTCGCCATTGCCATTGATCCCACCGAGGCCCATTTTTACTACAACCGGGGCCTGGCCCACCACCAGCAGAAGCAATCTGCCCAAGCTTGCGCCGACTGGCAGAAAGCAGTACAGTTTGGGGCCACCAATGCCAAACAACCCTACCTCAAATTTTGCCGATGAGTCTGCTTAATTCCCGCCATTTCCTCCCAAATGCTGCTGTGCAAAAAAAGCAATCGCTTCCACGCCTTAGCTTTTTGCTTGCAACAAGTACCCACGATTGGTGGTTTACGCCTGAGTTGGCAAGTTGGTCGCTCAACAAACCGAAACAAACTCGCTTTGCTAAAAGCGGCTATGGTTTTGGTAGGTTGCGCTAAAATGGCGTGAAAACTAGGAGTAAACTCAACCGTGCTGCTTTAATTCCGTTTTAAAACTTATGTTCTGCCAAAATTGGAGTGAGGTTGGCAAAAGTCTGGCTCCATAAATCGGGGTGGTCAATCAGCCAAATTTTAAAGTTATCCCATTTTGGCAAAATTGGTTTAGGATAATTTTTTACATTACTTTTAAATTTAAAATACTGACTTTCAACATATTAAATCGCTAGCCCTAAAAATTATTTTCTACCAACTTCTCAACATTCTATTCACCCACCCAAACCCCTATGGTCGGAATCATCATGGGCAGTCAATCGGATCTCCAAGTGATGACCGAAGCTGCCCAAGTATTAAAAGAATTTGCCATTCCATTTGAAGTCACCATTGTTTCGGCCCATCGGACTCCGCACCGGTTGGTCGAGTATGCTGAAACCGCCCGCGATCGTGGCCTCAAGGTAGTGATTGCCGGGGCGGGCGGGGCGGCGCACTTGCCGGGCATGGTGGCCTCGCTGACCACGCTGCCCGTGATCGGGGTGCCCATCAAATCGTCAAACTCCATCGATGGCTGGGACTCAGTGCTTTCCATCTTACAGATGCCCGCTGGGGTTCCCGTGGCCACGGTGGCACTGGACGGGGCCAAAAATGCCGGGATCTTGGCGGCCCAAATCCTTGCAACCTTTGATCCCCAAATCGCATCTACCCTCCAGAAGTTCAAAGCTGAACTCCGGGACAAGGTGATGGATGCCGTTGGCCAACTGGAAAGGAACGGCTGGGAGCCCAAGAAAATTGGATTTTGACCCAGAACATTACCGGATCGAGCCTTCAATACGAGTGGATGGCCTTTATACCAGAAGGTTTTGCCCCCATCTTTATTGGATTTGGCCCAGTCGCAATTATATTTGTACAACAAAGATTAGACTATCAGACCAATGCAGCACCACAAAAAAAACCGCCGGTCATATTGGGCCACTTTTACCTTTTTTATCTTGAGCTTGGCCCTGTCGGGTGCCCAAGCCTTGGCCCAAGGTGAGAAAAAAATAATTCAGTTTTCGGGCATTGTGGTCCAGGGCGATAGTTCGTATGGCGTGCCCGGCGTCCACGTGTATGTGCCCAAGGCTGGGCGCGGCACAGTGACCGATGCCGTGGGCTTCTTTTCCATGCCGACGCTGGTGGGCGACTCGGTGGTTTTCAGCGCGGTCGGTTTTGAGAAAAAAATAATGCTCATCCCCCGCCGGGAGGATACCGGGTTCTCGGTACTGGTGGATCTGAAAACCTCCACCACTTACTTGCCCGAGGTGGAAATTTTGCCTTACCCGACCGAAGAACTTTTCAAGGAGGCTTTCCTGGCCCTGCAACTGCCCGATCAGCAAAAATATGACAACATGGATCGCAACTTGGGCCATGAGCGCATCACCCGGATGTCGGCGGCCATGCCCATGGATGGCGGCATGAACTTTCGCCTCAATATGAACAGCAATGCCAACCGCTTGGCCACCAGCAACTCAGCTACTTCCATTCCCCTGCTCAATCCATTTGCGTGGGCACAGTTCATCAAATCAGTCAAGCGGGGCGATCTTAAGCGCAAGGACAACCGCAATTAGGCCCTATCCCCCGCCACCCAAGGAGGTGCGTAATGGCTAAAACGGGATTTGCGCGTTCGCTCGGGCTGATCGGTCAATCTAGGTCAATATTGGCTACATCCGGCCGAAGTGGTATTCCAGTGCCTTTCCCAAGAATTGTCAACTTCAGATCCCTCGGCAATCTCCTGCGGGCTATAGCTGTGGGCCACCAATGGGCGCTGGCCAAGCAGCCACCGGAGCCAACCCTACCCTCAGCACTTTTAACAACCAAAAAAAGTCAGGATAAAATAGCGACTAACCAACTGCCCTGCTGCTCCGTTTACTCGATCCCACGCGATACCACTGGCAACTCATCGGCTTTGCGGGCCACCAATGGATGGTTGGACACCGCATGGTGGGTCGCGTTCAGGCCGACTATGTCAACGCCGCCGCCTTTGTGCTCGTAGTCATGGACAAAGTGGTGCAAGTGGTCCATGAATGCGTGATCGATCAGCCCTGTACTAGCGAAATCAAATGTGACATGCTTGCCCGCCGGGATGGCATCAAGGTGCTTTTTGAACCCCAAATAATTGGAAAACAACGCATCATTGCTGATTTTGATGCGGACTTCGTTGCCTTGGGCAGTCATTTCGGCTTTCAACTTGAACAATGAACTGAACGAGGCGCCATTAATGAGCTGAATGATTAATTTTACCAAAATCCCAGTCGCTACCCCAAGCAACAAATCTGTGGCCAAGGTGGCAAAAATAGTTACCACAAAAATAATCAATTGCTCTTTGCCAATGGCCCAAATTTCTTTGAAATGCTTGGGCGAGGCGAGGCGATAACCAGTGAACACCAGCATGGCCCCCAAGGCCGCCAGTGGGATCATGTGGATCAGGCCCGGGGCAAATGCCACAAATACCAACAGGAAAAAGCCGTGGGCAATGTTGCTCCAGCGGGTCTTGGCCCCATTGCTCACATTGGCCGAGCTGCGCACCACTTCGGAGATCATGGGCAGTCCGCCCAATAGTCCGCACAAGGTGTTGCCGATGCCCACCGCCAATAGATCGCGGTTCATGTTGGATTTGCGTTTGTAGGAATCCAAGTTATCGATTGCCTTGACCGTCAGCAGTGACTCTAGGCTGCCCACCAGCGCAAACATCAAGATATACTGCGCCGCTGTTCCAGTGAGGATTTGCGAAAAATCGGGAAAGGTAATACCGGCCACGATGTTCACGGGCAGGTTCACCAAAAAGTTGGGGCCAAGTTTAAACGTTTGACCGTTCATCAGGTAGTCGTGCGCTGCATCTAGCCCAAAGAACTGCCCCATCGGAATGGCCACGGCCAATACCATCAGCGGGGCAGGCACGATTTTGACATACTTGTTTTTGATCACCGACAAAACGATCAGAATGGCCAAACTGGTCAGTCCGATCACGGCGATGGGCAGGGTGGCATGGCCAATGGAATGGGGCACTTCGGCCAAAAGCTCCAATGGCCCTTTAGCCAGCGGCTTGACCCCCAACATTACGTGGATCTGTTTGCTCATGATGATCACCCCGATCGCGGCCAACATGCCATGAACGGCTGATGCTGGGAAAAAGTCGCCCAGCACGCCGGCGCGAAGGCGGCCAAAAACCACTTGCAACACACTGGCAACCACAATAACGGCCAAAGTGAGCTGATAGCCGTGGCCGGGGCTCAATGCTTCAAATGCCTCTACCGACCCCGCCGCGATTGCAATCAGGCCAGCGGCCGGGCCTTTGATGGTCAGCGGCGACCCGGCCAGCGGCCCAACCACCAAGCCGCCAATTACGGCAGTAATGATGCCGCCCAAGGGAGGGAAACCACTGGCCAAAGCGATGCCCAAGCACAAAGGAAGGGCGATCAGGAACACCAAAAACCCAGAAAGTAAATCGGTCTTGTAGTTTTCGGCTAAACCGGCCAAACCGTCCTTGGGCAAGGTGAACAATTGATTTTCCATACAATAATGTTGTCAAAAATAATTTGGGGTGGTTAAAAAAGCGTTGTGTGAAGGGCATAGCAAAATCTAAGTGCAATACTTACCACTAAATCGTAGGCAGCAAATAGGACAAAGGTAGGGAAAAGGAGGAATTAGATGTGGTGGGACTGGTGCAACTGGTGCAATGGATGAACTGTCCGTCCACGCTGGATGAGCGCTTGCCCTGCGGAGTGGGACAGCGGCCAAGGGGCAAACGTCTGGCAATTACTAAGCAATGTAACCAGGAAGCACTTATCAAGGGGGAGTGGTTCTTCATTTTTCTGTTTTCGCTAGACATCAAAGCTTTGGATGGTCACCAAATAACCCCACCAATGCTTGACTAATGATGGGCTGTTGGCAACCTAAACTTGATGTCCTTGATCGCAAGGAACGGACAGTGGCGGCGCATGGCCCCACCCGACCCACGACGTCACCCATAAGCCGGCCGCCCAATTGCCCAAATTTACAGTGGCAAAAAGTTTGGCCACCATCGGAGTAATCAGTCGCATATCCGCGTCTTGTTGTTCATCTTACTACCATATGAAAAACAGAATAGCCAAATGAAGGCCCTGAAAACTGCGCAATGCCAGGAATTCGGCAAAATGAAACCTAAGAATGCAGTGAAGGGACAAATGGCCCGATCAAAATTGATTTCTGGGTTCAATGATTAACTAGTTGGCACCGGTTGCACGGTCGGCCCTGAGGGCTTTGAGCAAATTACCAGTTTCCTGATCAATTAGCCAGATGCCGTGCGCCTGCTCCCCGATAACCTCAAATATTTCAATCAACCACCTTGCCACTTTTTCTTCTTCGCACTATTGGTTGATGTACCATTGCAAAAATTGGAACGTGGCAAAATCTTTTTCTTTGAAGCAGAAATCGGCCAAGTTGCTGATGGCGCGGCTCACCGCTATTTCGTGTGCCGGAGCATGGTAGAACACTTCGCGCAAAGATTCAAATTCATACTTCAAATTGGCAATCTCGGGGGCCAAGGCACGGCCACCCACTTCATTGATTTACCGCATGAGCTTCAACGTGTGGACTGTTTCCTCGTCCATGTGATCATGAAGAAACTCCGCAGTATTGGCATATCCCTTGGTCTCGCACCAAGAGGCCAAGACCAAACAGTAGAAGGACAGCAGCCCCTCCATCCCCACTTGCTTGTCCAACTTGCTCTCAACTTCAGCAGTGAGCAAGGTTTTTGGTAGTGACCAATAATTTCACTACAACTAATTTTTTGGTTGTACGTTTAGGATCAAATACATTCAAATGAAGATAGTTTAGGGGCATTATTTTTACAACTAATTGGTTGCCAAATAATTGCTATGTTGCTAAAATCCCAAAACCACGTTCTGTTGTAATAGGAGCGAGAATAACATCTTTCGCTCACTGGGGCGCATACTTCACCCCAATATTGTGATTGAAGCGGATGACCTTACTTGCGACGCTTGAGGTCAAGCAATTTCTTAACTCCTAGGGCCGCTCCAGCGGCAATCAAGAAAGTGGCACCACCATCAAGGGGGACAGCGGGGGGCGGGGGCGCGCTCTGGGCAAAAGCGGTGGAAAATATGCTCAAAAAGGCAACGACGGCCAAACTCAAAGCAAAAGTTAAATTTTTCATGACGCGAATTAATTTTTTTAAGGTCTGTTGAATCTTTGACGGAACAAAAGTATAAAAACGAAGACAAAGTACAAGACATCAAATCGACAAACTGCCAAATTGTTGCAAAAATCTTACGTCATTTTCGCTGAACAACCGCAGATCTTTAATTTGGTGCTTGAGCATGGTGATCCGCTCGATGCCCATCCCAAAGGCAAAGCCCGTATAGCGCTCGGGATCGATGCCACAAGCCGCCAAAACATTGGGATGAACCATGCCCGAACCGCCAATCTCGACCCAGCCGGCTCCTTTGCAGATGTTCTTGGAGCCACCACAAATTCCGCAGACCCCGGGCTCGTTGAGCCCACAGGAAATATCGATCTCAGCACTTGGCTCAGTGAATGGAAAAAATGAGGGCCGAAAACGGACTTTGGTGTTTTTACCAAACATTTCTTTGGCAAAATGGTACAGGGTTTGTTTTAGGTCGGCAAAGCTAACATTTTCATCGATATAGAGTCCTTCCACTTGGTGAAAAAAACAATGGGCCCGGGCCGAAATGGCCTCGTTGCGGTACACCCGCCCGGGCATGATGCTCCTAATGGGCAGCTTCTGTTGCTTCATCAGGCGGATCTGAACGTTGGAGGTGTGGGTGCGGAGCAACATATCGGGGTTGCGCTCCACAAAGAACGTGTCCTGCATCTCCCGGGCCGGATGGTTGGGGGGGAAGTTCAGCGCAGTGAAATTGTGCCAGTCGTCCTCGATCTCTGGCCCATCGGCCACGTTAAATCCGATCCGCGCAAAAATTTCCACAATGCGGTCGCGCACTTGGGTAAGCGGGTGCAGCGATCCCAAGCCATTCGGTGCCGCCGGTAGGGTCAAGTCAACCGGACGAGGTACGTTTGCGTCACCTTGTTGCTCCAATTCGGCGGTTTTATCGCGCAGTTTGGTCTGGGCGGCCTCCTTGAGGGTGTTTAGGGCAGCCCCCAAAGCCCGCTTCTCCTCCGCAGGCACGCGCTTGAGCTCCTCAAACAACTCGGCGATGGCCCCTTTTTTGGCCACATAGGCCAGACGGAACTTCTCCAGGGAATCTTTATTTTCAATTGGAAAAGCGGCAATCTCTTCCAACACTCGGCTAATTTGCTCGTTCATGTGTCCCAATAATACTGGGCAAAAATAGGGGGTTATTTCCTAAAAAGAATCCTGAGGGCCGAAAAGGCGGGCGAGCCTCGTTTTTGGGCAAAAAATCTGGCCAGACCGGCTTTGGTTTGGCCGGGTTGTGCTTTGTCTTGGTTAATATTGCAGCACAACTATTTTCTTGTCTGCCTATGAGTCCCGTATTGATCCTGTGCATTTTGTTGGGCTATTTCTCCATGCTCATTGCAGTGGCATGGTACACCTCCCGTGGCGCTACCACCGAGAGTTTTTTTACAGCCGACAAATCGGCCCCGTGGTACTTGGTTGCCTTTGGTATGATCGGCACTTCGCTTTCGGGGGTCACGTTTATTTCGGTACCGGGTGCGGTGGGCGGCCAATCGTTCTCCTATTTCCAGATGGTTCTGGGGTATCTGCCCGGCTATGCTTTCATCGCCCTGGTGCTGATGCCACTCTATTATAAACTCAACTTAGTGTCCATTTATTCTTACTTGGACGAACGCTTTGGCTTTTGGTCCCACAAAACTGGGTCATTTTTCTTTCTCCTTTCGCGCACCATCGGATCAGCGTTCCGGCTCTTCTTGGCTGCAGTGGTGCTCCAGTTGGGCATTTTTGAGCCTTGGGGCATCCCGTTTGAAATCAATGTGCTGTTCACCATCGGGCTGATCTGGATCTATACTTTCAAGGGCGGGCTAAAAACCATCATTTTCACCGATACTTTACAAACTTTTTTTCTGGTCGGGGCACTGATCATCAGCGTAGTGCTCATCTCGCAGCAGTTGAACCTGGACGCGGCCGGACTGATCAAAACGGTGAGTGAAAGCAGCTATTCCCAAATCTTCTTTTTTGACGATTTTAACGATAACAAACACTTTGTCAAGCAGTTTCTGGCCGGGATGTTCATCGCCATCACCATGACTGGCATGGATCAAGATCTGATGCAAAAGAACCTGAGCTGTAAGAACATTCGGGAGGCCCAAAAAAACATGCTCTCCTTTTGTACCGTCCTAGTGTTTGTCAACCTGTTGTTCCTTACGCTGGGGGCTCTGCTCTACATCTACGCCAACACCAAGGGCATCGCGGTTCCAGTCAAAACCGACCAGCTTTATCCACTGCTGGCACTCAACCATTTTGGCACCGTCGTGGCCATTTTTTTTCTGTTGGGGATTACGGCCTCTTCCTACGCCAGTGCCGACTCAGCTCTGGCCGCACTGACCACGGCTTTTTGCATGGATTTTTTGGATTTTAAGGACAAACCGGAGGCACTCCGGGCACGGCTCAAATTTTGGGTCCATTTGGGCTTCTCGGCCCTGCTCTATGTGGTGATCATCATTTTCCGGCTCATCAACGACGACAGCGTCATCAACGCAGTATTCAAAGTGGCGGGCTATACTTATGGGCCCTTGCTGGGCCTGTTCATGTTTGGCTTGTTCACCAAGATCAGGGTGCGCGATGCGTGGGTCCCGTTTATCTGCGTGGCCTCCCCCATCATTTGCTATCTGCTGGACCGATATTCCCAAGTATGGCTCGGGGGGTATAAATTCGGATTTGAACTGTTGGTCATCAACGGCGGCATCACCTTTTTGGGGTTGCTAGCCAGCCAGAAAAGGGACAGCTAAAGGTCAATTTACTTGGGGTTGTTTGTAACCAATGCTTGGGGATCGCCATTTTTCTCGCGTACTTTGCTCAATGCCGCTGCATTTGCGGGTGGTGGTTGCAGTTTGCCATTTTGCTTGTCAAAGCGGGCAGTGCGGTTTTGGTAAATTACAAAATAGCTGCCTTCGACCAATTGGGAACAGTCCACTCGATCAGCTGTTCCTTTGGTGATCAATTGATCTTTGCTGTCCCGGATTTCGTAAGTTAGCGGCTCGCTAAACTCAATCTCGTTTGCCTTGGGGAAGGAATGCCAAGCCACCTTTTTTTCCGACAGGTGTTCCATCTCGCGTGAATAATGGATTTTGCCGGTGGTGTTATCTAGGTATTTAATACGGTATTTGTTCTTGCCGGGCAAATGGGCAATCTCGGCGTTGTAGGACTGCTCGCCCTCTTGGCCACGACCGGCCATTGCTTGCTCCACTTTCCAGAAATTGTTCCGAAAAACCTCAACAAAATATCGGCTGCCTTTAGTGTCACCCTGTGTGGACCAAGTAAAAGCGGTCTGGGTGATGGCGGTGTAGTTGAACTGAAAATCTAGGGATGAAGTCAATGCTTTGGGATTCAATAGTTTAGGTTGGCATCCCAATTCATGCATCACCCTGATTTCCAATGCTTCATTGGGCTTGAATCCGGTCAGGTCAATTTCAATGGCCGATTTGACCGCAAAAGGCACCGCTTTGCCATTCACTTTTATGGCAAAAACACACTCGCCTTTATCGGGGGCTGGGTTGTAGATAAACAAATTGGTTCCAATGTAAATCCCACGGAAAACTTGTTCTTCAAACTTTGGCGTTTCGGTACTGTCCCCGAACTGCAACAAGTGGATGAGTAAAACTAAAATTTTCATTTTTTAAAGATGCTTAACGTGAGATTGAAAGGACAAATTGAACGTAAATCAAGCGAAACCCTGAAAAATTTACTGCCTAAAACCCGTTTTTTAATAAACTTAGCACAAAACCTACACCGTTTTTCTTTCGCTACAAAGCCCCTATTCGCTACTACAACACAAAAATAGGGGTTTGCCACAGAAAAACAAATTTTCGCCTACACTTTGTTGAAATAAAATTACACCCGTACGTTGTTAGTCAAAAAAGAATTGTCTGAAGCGAAATGAACGGCACTTTATTGGCATAAAATATCACTTTACCAAGATAGGCGAGATTCACTTTAATTTAACGTTCCCCAGCCCGCAAAACCGGGAAAGCTCGTAAATTTGCAAACCGTTTTTTTTAACGGCTCTGCCTTTCCTTAAACTTAACCCACTGCCCAATAATAAGATGGAGTACAACGATCTCATCCAGCAAACTTTTCACTTTCCCACGCCAGTGTTCAGTGTGGAAGACAGTGCCCTCTCTTTCAACGACGTGCCCCTGATGCCCCTCATTGAGCAGTATGGCACGCCCCTCCGGCTGATTTATCTGCCCAAAATTGGCCAACAGATCGATAAAGCAAGGCAGATGTTTGGGGCAGCGATGCAAAAAGTGAACTATCAAGGAAGCTACACCTATTGTTACTGTACCAAATCGTCCCATTTCAAGTTTGTGATCGAGGAGACCCTCAAACGGAAAGCCCAGTTGGAAACTTCTTCAGCCTACGACATGAACATCATCAAGACGCTCTATCGCGATGGGTTGATCGATAAAGACATCTTGATTGTTTGCAACGGTTTCAAGCGAGAGTCCTACACCGATCACATAGTAGATCTGATCAACCAAGGCTTTCACCGTTGCATCCCCATTTTGGACAACACCAACGAACTGGCGGCTTACGCTGGAGTGGACGAACCGTTCCAGATTGGCCTGCGGGTGGCCACCGACGAAAAACCGGATTTTGCTTTTTATACCTCCCGCCTTGGCATCCGGTACAGTGACGTGACCGATTTTTACAGGAGCCAGATTCATGACAACCCCAGAGTGTCCCTAAAAATGCTGCATTTCTTCATCAACTCTGGCATCAAGGACACGGCCTATTACTGGTCAGAACTGAACCGGTTCGTCTATAAATATTGTGAACTGAAAAAACTTTGCCCCGAACTGGACACCATAGATATTGGGGGCGGGATGCCCATCCAAACTTCGCTGCACTGGGACTTCAACTATCAACAAATGATCGACGAAATAGTGAAGGTGATCAAATACGTGTGCGACAAAAACTTTGTGCCCACCCCCCACCTCATCACCGAGTTTGGCAGTTTTACAGTAGGCGAAAGCGGGGCACATATTTTCTCGGTCTTGGGCGAAAAACTCCAAAACGAGCGGGAACGCTGGTACATTATCGACGGCTCGTTCATCACCCACCTGCCCGACACTTGGGGCCTTGGCAGCCGCTTTGTCATGTTGCCGATCAATAATTGGGACCACGAAAGCCAACAGGTCAACTTGGGTGGCATGACCTGCGACAGTGACGATTACTACAACACCGAAGCCTACACCATCAATATTTACCTGCCCGAAATCAAACAAGACCAGCCCGAAAACAAGCAATACATTGGCTTCTTTCACACCGGAGCCTACCAAGATACGATCGGCGGGGTGGGCGGCATTCAACATTGCCTCATCCCCGGGATGCGGCAAGTCCTCCTCGACCGGGATGCGGAGGGCAATATTTCCAGCCGCTTGTTCAGCGAGGAGCAAAGCAGCGAGGCGATGCTGAAGATTCTCGGCTACCAAGTCTAGCTCATGGTTTTTAACCCAATCCGGGACAAGCCGACCAATGGCTTGTCCTTTTTTTGGTGCCATCCCCCTTGCGTGACCCTTACATGAACCCTGTACCGCCCCCGCAAGATGGATCCGTTTCGCGATACGGCTAAAATCTGGCTCGTCCAGCTTAGGTTTAACAATATTTAGGCTCCGGAACACAACCTTTGCCGCTCCAAGGCGGTGTAGAAACTATCCAAGAAAAGTTGTTTAATACCAATGAAAATGCAACTTCCTTATATTCAACAAACTAGGAATTTGTGAAGGGCAAACCCCTAGTTTGTTTAACTAATTTTCAGAAAAAGTTAAACAAACTATTGGATTTTTGTTTAAACCTTAGTATATTTGCCTCAACAAAAAACAAAGAAGCTATGACCGCGTTAGAGTTCAGTTATCACATAAGCCAGATGACTTCCTCGCTGAAGCCCTTTGCCCTCAAGCTGACCAAGGACTCGGAAGAGGCCAATGATCTGCTCCAAGAAACTATGCTCAAGGCATACACCAACCGCGACAAGTTTGCGGAGGGAACCAACCTGAAAGCATGGCTCTACACCATTATGAAGAACACGTTCATCACCAACTATCAGCGGCTGGTGCGGCGCAACACCTTCATAGATTCTACCGAAAACCTACATTACCTCAATTCCTCGAACAACATCACCCAAAATCTCGCTTTTTCTACCTTTGCTTTGACTGACATCAACAAAGCCATCGAAAGTTTGGAGGAAGCCTATCGTATTCCGTTTGTAATGCACTTTCGCGGGTTCAAGTACCATGAAATTGCCGAAAAACTTCAAATCCCGATCGGCACGGTCAAAAACCGCATTCACATTGCCCGCAAAGAGTTGAAGGATAGATTACGCCCTTATTCAGTCCATTCGCAAAACTAATTGTTGTGATTAGCCTTGCAATGAATTGCCAGCAATGAGCACCTCCTGATATTACAGTAAATTTTTCATCAATTAGCCAATTAGATCAGGTATCCAAAAATCTATCACTCATATTAGATAGATTTTTGTTTTTGACCAATACTTGGCCTAACACAAGCTTTTTGAGCCTGTCCAAATTTATGCCCAAAACGGCCATTGTTATCGGGGCTGGGTTCGCGGGGCTTTCTGCGGCCACCCATCTTGCCCACGAAGGATTTGCGGTAACCTTACTGGAAAAAAATGATGTCCCCGGCGGTCGGGCCCGGTGCTTTGAAGCCGAAGGTTTCTTGTTCGATATGGGGCCAAGCTGGTATTGGATGCCCGATATATTCGACCAGTATTTTGCACGGTTTGGCAAAAAAACCAGTGATTATTACCAATTGACCCGGCTTTCACCATCTTACTCGGTGGTTTTTGGCCCTGACGATTCGGTTGACATCCCCGCCGACTTCCAAGCGCTGTGCGAGTTGTTTGAGAGCTATGAAGCTGGCAGTGCCGTCCGATTGCAAAAATTTCTGGCCCAAGCCAAATACAAGTATGAAGTTGGGGTCAATGAGTTCGTGCAAAAACCGAGTTTGTCAATTACCGAGTTCTTGGATCTACGGTTGGTAGTAGAGGCATTCCGTTTGGATCTTTTTCAATCTTTTCATAGCCATGTTCGCAAGTTTTTTCACCACGAAAAGCTGATTCGGCTCATGGAGTTCCCGATTTTGTTTTTGGGGGCCATTCCGCAAAATACCCCGGCCCTATACAGTCTGATGAATTATGCCGATATGATGCTGGGCACTTGGTATCCCATGGGCGGAATGTTCAAGATCGTGGAGGGCATGGTCAAACTGGCCCAAGAGAAAGGGGTAAGCCTCAAATTGGGCCATGAGGTACAGAAAATTGAAGTGGAGGGCCGGCAAGCAAAGCGCGTGCTGACCAACCACGGAACCTTTGAAGCCGATGTAGTCGTGGCCGGAGCCGACTATCACCACGTGGAGAGCCAACTCCTGGAGGCAGGTGCCCGCAACTATTCAGATGCTTACTGGGACGAACGGGTCATGGCCCCCTCTTGTTTGCTTTATTATTTGGGAGTGAACAAAAAACTCAAGAATCTGCGTCATCACAATTTATTTTTTGACCAAGATTTAATGGCCCATGCCATTGAGATCTACGAAACACCCAAATGGCCCACCAAGCCATTGTTTTATGCCTCGGTACCATCGATAACCGATCCCAGCGTGGCCCCGGCCGGTCGCGAGAACTTGTTTTTGCTCATCCCCGTAGCGCCTGGACTGCACGATACCGAAGAAGTTCGCGAAAAATATTACCACATTGTGATGGAGCGGTTAGAAGAGTTGACCAATCAAAGCATCCGCGATGCTGTGGTGTTCCGGCGCACCTATGCCCATCGCGATTTTGTGAACGATTATCACGCTTTCAAGGGCAATGCCTACGGCTTGGCCAATACACTTCGCCAAACCGCCCTGTTCAAACCTTCCCTCAAAAGCAAAAAAATAGACAATTTGTTTTATACCGGGCAATTGACCGTACCGGGTCCTGGGGTTCCTCCTTCCCTAATTTCAGGACAAGTGGTTGCCAAAACAATTATAAAACAGTTTGTCACTTTGTCAAAATAAAAATTTTGAATTTGTTAAATCTTTTATAATTACTATTTTTTTAACGAACCACTAGGCCAGACCTATTGGGCTGACAAACTTTTTTAATCAACGTTTAGTTTGTAACTGAAAAAAGAGGTAAATTGTAGAACTTTATTCCATTTGCTTGGCGTTCTGACTTTCCGTAAGGTGTTGTAAATCGATTTCCCCCAAATTGCAAATTTAGTAAATTTTATTCACATATCAAGCAACGAATGTCTATGTTAGACCTGTTTAATGAAACAACATTAAAGTGTAGCGAAATCGTAACGAAAGCTTACAGTACTTCGTTTTCGCTGGGCATTCGTATGTTTGATAAAAAATTACATCAACCCATCTACGCCATTTATGGCTTCGTTCGCTACGCCGATGAGATTGTTGATACTTTCCACGGCTTTGACAAGAAGTCTTTACTTGACCGCTTTTGGCGTGATACTTACTTGGCCATCGAGGAAGGCATCAGCCTCAACCCGATCCTCCATTCTTTTCAACTGATTGTCAATAAATACAAGATTGAGCACGAATTGATCGAGGCGTTTTTACGGAGCATGGAAATGGATTTATACTTTAACGAGTATAATGACAGCCGCTATCACGAATACATTTACGGATCGGCCGAAGTAGTGGGGCTAATGTGCCTCCGGGTGTTTGTGGATGGGGATGATGCCATGTACCAACATTTGAAGGGATCGGCTCGCAAGCTCGGCTCTGCTTTCCAGAAAGTCAATTTCTTGCGCGACATGAAAAGCGACTACCAAGAACGCGGAAGGGTTTATTTTCCGGGGGTAGATTTCAACCAATTTGATCACGTGGTCAAAGCCGAGATAGAGACCGATATCCAGATGGACTTCGATGCCGCTTACCTAGGCATTGTCAATCTGCCCCGGTCGGCCAAATTGGGGGTTTACCTTGCTTATGTCTACTACCTGAAACTATTCCAAAAAATCAAGCGGTCAGCCCCTGATCAAGTACTTGAGGAACGAATCCGCGTACCAGATCAGTATAAAGCAGCCCTGTTGCTCAAGAGCTACGTAAAACATCGGCTCAATTATATTTGATCATTATAATTTCTCCCTGTTTCGCCCATGCCCCGCCCTGTTTTTCGCAAACCCAATGGCGAACCCGATCTGGCCCTGATCAGGGTTGAGTACCAGCGGGCGGTCAAGAACGGGGCCTTGGTTGATTCCATGATCGACGCGCTCAAGGGACTCAAATCCGCTGATCCGCTGGTATTGGCCATCATCGGTGCGCTGGAAACGCTCAAGGCCCGAGATTTATGGTTTCCGCTTGAGAAATTGTATTGGTCAAAAAAATCACAAGATACCCTCGCTAGGGCCATTGCGATAGATCCAGCCCACATCGAAACCAGGTTTCTCCGCTATTCCATCCAACTGAGTTTGCCCGGCTACTTAAACCTGAGCCAGCACTTGGACCAAGACAAAACAGTGATAATCCAACAGATCAATACCGAAAAATCCCAATCATTGGGCAATGAGACCGTACGCATCATTGCCGATTTTATGCTAAAAACCGGCCGGTGCGGACAAGTGGAGCAGTTGGCATTGCAAAAAGCGCTCAATCCCAGTATTGACCAGTGATAGTTGCTTGGTGCTCCGGTAAATCACGCTTGCAAGTAGTCCCACATCAGCCGGGCAGTCAAGGCCGAGGCGCTGGATCCAGTTTGCATTTGCTGTTTCAGTAAAGCGTAGTCGGCCAGCATGGCCTCCCGCGTCGGCCCAGCCAGTATTTTTTCCAATTCCTTTTTTACCTTGGCTTCAGTGAAATCTGTCTGGAGCAATTCCTTCACTATTTCCTTATCCATAATAAGATTGGCCAAAGAAGCATAGCGAACTTTGATCACCAATTTTACAATCGCAGCAGTCAAAAAACTAGTTTTGTAACACACTACTTGTGGTATGCCCAGCAGAGCGGTTTCCAGCGTGGCAGTGCCGGAGTTGACCAGTGCGGCATGGGACATCAACAACAGATCGTACGTTTGGTTAAAGATAATTTTAACCCCAGCCTGCACGGCCCGGTCGTAGGCACTGCGGGGCAGTATATCGACCCCAGCCACCACAAACTCATAGCTGGGATACTGAGCGGGCAGTTTCATCATCAGTTCCAGCATTTCGCCCACTTCTTGGCGGCGGCTCCCCGGCAAAATCGCAATGACTGGCTTGTTACTCAGTCCATGCTGGGCCTTAAAGTCAAGATTGCGCACAAACTGGCCAATGGAATCCAACAATGGATTGCCCACATAATCAACCGAATAATCAAATTTTTTGTAGAACTCTTTTTCAAACGGCAGAATGACAAACATCCGATCGACCAAAGCCTTGATCTTCCAGCCCCGCGCTTGGTTCCAAGCCCAAATCTTGGGCGAGATATAGTAAAACGTCCGAATACCGGTTTTTTTGGCGTAGGCGGCCATCCGCAGGTTAAACCCGGCGTAGTCGATCAAAATGAGCACGTCGGGCTGATAAGCCGCCACTTGCTGCTTGCATTGCCGGATGAACCGAATGATGCCGGGCAAATTCTTGACCACTTCCAGAAAGCCCATGAAAGCGGTATGGCGGATGTGTTGATCCAGGGCGGCCCCAGCCGACTGCATCTCATCACCGCCCCAAGCCCGGAATTCCCCCGTCGGGTCGAGTTGCTTCAACGCCCGGATCAGGTTGCCCCCATGCAAGTCCCCCGACTTTTCTCCAGCAATGAGGTAGTATTTCACGCTTCTTTCTGGAGCTGGGAGACCTCAAATAATTGATCCATCCGGTTGAGTTTACTAGCCAAATAGAAGTCAACCAGCACCAGCGCAGCCATGGCCTCAACGATGGGCACTGCTCGGGGAACCACACAGGGATCGTGGCGGCCCTTGCCCGATACCGTGACGGATTCCCCGGCCTCGTTCACACTGGGCTGATCCTGCATGATGGTGGCCACCGGTTTGAACGCCACCCGGAAATAAATATCTTCACCATTGGAAATTCCACCCTGCACACCACCCGAATGGTTGGTAATGGTGCGGGTTTCATCGCCTGATTGATGAAACAAATCGTTGTGTTGGGAGCCATTGAGCGCCACCCCCGCAAACCCACTCCCATACTCAAAACCTTTGACGGCATTGATGCCCAGCATGGCCCGGCCCAGTTCGGCGTGCAATTTGTCAAACACTGGCTCACCCAAGCCTGCTGGCACACCCAGCGCCACACAACTGACTATTCCCCCAATTGTATCGCGATTTTTACGGGTTTCGTCAATGAGTTCAATCATTTTATCAGCCATTTCTGGATCAGGACAGCGCACTATATTGCTATCCACCAAACCCAGATCAAGCGATTGATAGGGGCCAGTTAAACCTAAACTGCCCACCTGTGATACGTAGGCATGAACTGAAATCCCCGCTTGTTGGAGGATCATTTTGGCCACTGCCCCCGCGGCCACCCGGGCCAATGTTTCGCGGGCCGAGCTACGCCCACCACCCCGGTAGTCACGGGTGTGGTACTTGGTTTGGTAAGTATAATCAGCATGTGAAGGCCGGAACTTGTCGGCAATGTGCGAATAGTCTTTGCTGCGCTGATCTTCGTTGTAAACCACCAAGGCAATGGGAGTGCCTTGGGTACGGCCCTCAAAAATGCCGGCCAATACCTGCACTTCGTCGCCTTCTTGGCGCTGAGTAGTAATTTTGGACTGACCGGGGCGGCGGCGATCCATCTCCCGCTGCAAAAAAGCCAGATCAAATGCCAATCCGGCTGGGCAGCCATCAATGACAACCCCCACCGCTGGGCCATGCGATTCCCCAAAAGTAGTAATGCGAAAAAATTTACCAAAAGAGTTCATATACCAATATAAATAAGAGAACAATTGTTTACAGGCGTACCCCAAGCACCAAAATATCATCGACTTGTGGCTGTTGACTGGCGGCCATCCACTGATCAATGGTTTGCCTCAAAATATCGCGCTGTTCATCCATATTCATTTTGCAAATTTCACCGATCAGCGCCCGAAAACGTTTGGCCATAAACTTTTTGTTGTTTGGGCCACCAAACTGATCCTGAAAACCATCGGAAAAGAGGTACAAAACCGTTTTTTTGTCGATGGGAAGCTGGACAGTGTGCTGCTGGAAGGTATTAGTGCGCTTTGGTTCCAGTTTGCCACCAACGGATGTTTTGTCGCCCCGAATCTCGATCAGTTCCGGCACGCCTTCGGGCGAATACTGGGCCAGTACCAGGGGGATCCTCGCTCCTGCAAAAGTAACTTCCCTTTCTTCCAAATCAATGATGCACAGGCCGATTTCCATTCCGTCATTGTTGTGGGTCTCGGCCTGGCGCAAGGCTTGCCACACTCCTTGGTGCAAGGCACTCAAGATCAGGCCGGGGGAGGTAAACCGGTTTGAAATGACAATATTTTTGAGGAGGGTATTGGCAATAATGCTCATAAACGCCCCAGGCACTCCGTGCCCAGTACAGTCAATGGCGGCTATGATGGTCTTGGTCCTGCCGCTGCCCGGCTCGATGATCTTGGCAAACCAATAAAAATCGCCGCTGACCACGTCGCGGGGTTTGAAAAACACGAAGTGATCGACCAATTCACCCTTGATTAAATCTGGAGCTGGCAAAATTGCCGACTGAATGCGTTGCGCATAGCTGATACTGGCCATAATATCGTCATTTTTGCGGGCTATCTCGCTGTTCTTGGTGTCCAATGCATCACGCTGAGCTACTATTTTAGTCGCTTGGTTTTCCAAGATCCGGTTTTTTTGTTCAATCTCCTTTTTTTGTAGGCCCAGCAACTGGTTAGCTGCCTGCTGCTGGCGCACATTGCGCGACAGGGCATACACAAAGCCAATGGAAACCAGCAAGCACAAGCCCACCCCAACCAAGGCTATCCACTGCCAAAATTGGTTGTTTTCCAATCCGTCAATCTCACTGATGAGAGCAGCCCGGCCCTTATGAGCCATCTCGATTTGCAATTGGGCAATCAAACGGTTGTTCTCTTGGCTGAAAATGGAGTCGTGGACGGCCAAATGCTGGACTTGGTATTGATAAGCTTTGGCATAGTCGCCCCGGGCGGCAAAACACTTGGCCAAGACTTGAGTCGCCTGCGATACCCCTTCCCTTATATTAAGTTTCCGGGCCAGGGCAAGCCCTTCTTCCCCGTAGCCTATCGCATGGGCACAATCGTCCTGAGCTTGGTAAATTTGTGCATAATTGATAAGCACATTGGCTTGGCCAGCGCGCTGGCCAAGCAACCTATAGATTTCCATCGCCTGTTTGGCATTTTCAAGCGCAGGTTTGTACATTCCCTTGAGCCGGTAGATGTCGGCGATCTTGTTTAGGTTATAGGCAAGTCCATTGCGATCGCCCAGTTCGGTGCGGATGGCCATTGCTTCCCGATATTTGTAGATCGCACTGTCGTATTTGTGCTGGCCGGCATAAATACCACCCATACTGTGCAAAGATATCGCCAATCCGCCCCGGTCATTCATTTCTCGATATATTTTTTCGGCCAATCTGTAATATTCCAACGCATTAACCGTATCGCCGCGCACTCGGTAAATACTGCCAATGGTGACATTGGAATAAGCTTGGCCAGCACGATCACCATAACGTTTGGCTTCTTCCTCGGCTTTGAAATAGTAGCCCAGCGCAGTTTTATAGTCGCCTCGCACGCTGTACACCCCGCCAATGTTGTTTAGGACGCTGGCGATGTTGGAGCCGTCCGGTATTTCTTCAAACACCACCAAGGCAGCTTTGTAGTAGTAGAGGGCCGAGTCAAAATTACTGAGATAGTATTGGACCGAGCCGATGCGCATCAAGCCGATCCCTTGGCCCCGCCGATAAGCCAGTCGCTGGGCTTGTTGATAGGTTTTGCGGGCATAAAAAAAACCTGAATCGGGCACGGAAGTGCGAAAGCTCACGCAAAGCTGGGCCAAGGCCAATACCTTGGTGGTGTCATCCAGTCGGGGAAAAATTCGGT
The DNA here is from genome assembly GCA_038209965.1 of Cytophagales bacterium. Classification (GTDB taxonomy): domain Bacteria; phylum Bacteroidota; class Bacteroidia; order Cytophagales; family Thermoflexibacteraceae; genus JALONO01. The sequence continues at coordinate 26,390 of JBBQXF010000036.1, forward strand.
GCAGGCTGTCAACTGCCCTTTGGTTTTGGGCAACGAGCAAATTACTTGGCCCTAACCAAGCGTAAATGAGCCAAAAGAAGAATGGAAGGCAATATTTAGAGGGCATTTAGCCTGTTTTTACAAACAAAGTTAGGCACTTGGGCGAGAAAAACTAATTTTGTTTGCCCGCCCCAATACCCACTTTGCCTCGGCGAGTTCAACAAGAAAAACCCCGCTTGCATAAACAAATGGGGTCGTCCTTCAATTATGGAACTCGATTAATAGTTCTCTTTGGCAAACATCGTTTGGCGGTAGGCAGCACGGAGCTTGGTGCCACGCTTGCGAATCGAAGGCTTGGTGAAAGCAGTGCGGGAACGGAGTTCGCGCAATACACCAGTTTTTTCAAACTTCTTCTTGAAGCGCTTCAGGGCCTTGTCAATCGACTCGTTTTCTTTAATGTTGATGATAATCATGTTTGGACGGTATTTTTATAAGGTGTTGAATTTGCTTTTTAAGTTAGGCTGCAAATATACAAACTGCTTCCGTTTTGCCCAAAGGCCCGCTGAAGAAAATCACAAAAAAGGATGGCCCCCTGCAGTTTTTGCCTAATTTTAACCCCAAACATACCACGGCTGCGGCCTTACTCCCATGAAACTCCTCCATTATCGGCTGCTTGGCGAAGACCAGCCCACCCACGGTTATCAATTGCTGGTGCAGCATGGGCTGTTTGGCCTCTCCGACAATTGGCAAACGGTGGGGCGGATGCTGGCCGCTCACTACCCCACCTACTTGATTGATGCCCGCAACCACGGGCGCAGCTTTTGGAGCGACGAAATGGACTATCACGCCATGGCCGACGATATTTACAACTTGATCACTGCGCTGGACATTGCCCGCCCAGTGCTGATCGGCCACTCAATGGGCGGCAAGGCGGTCATGCAATTTGCAGCTGATTACCCCACGCTGTACGAAAAATTGGTGGTGGTCGACATTGCCCCTCGCTACTATCCCCCCCATCATCAAGATGTCTTGGCTGGTTTAATGGCCATTGACTTGGCCCAAGCACCTAGCCGCCAAGCAGTTGACGACGTTCTGGCTACCCACGGCATTGACTTGGGCACGCGCCAGTTCTTGTTAAAAAGCTTGTATCGCGACGACAACAACCAGTTCGCTTGGCGCATCAACCTGCCCGTGCTCTTGCGCGAGATCGAGCAAGTGGGCCGGGCACTGGAATTTACCAAGCCCATGGACAAGCCCAGCTTGTTTGTGCGGGGCAGCCAGTCCGGGTACATTAGAGAAACCGATTGGCCCGAAATCGCGCGAGCTTTCCCCCAGGCCCAAACCCTGACCATCGAGGGGGCGGGCCATTGGGTCCACGCCGACCAACCCCAAGCCCTGTTTGAGGCCCTGCTGGCTTTTATCGACCAAAAATAATAGCTGCCCCGAATTCGTTCCGAGCGGAGGTCGCAGATCCACAAAATGAGTTTACATTTGGTAATCATCGCCACCAATTCCCTTTTGTTCATGAACCAGACCAAGCTCCAAGGTTTTTTGCGCCTTACGCGCCCGGCCAACCTCGTGACCGCCCTTGCCGATATTCTGGCGGGCGCGGCGGTGGCATTTGGCCTACAATCGGCGCGGGTGGATCCCGCTGCCACTGCCACCCTGCTGGGAGAAGTGGCGACCCAACTGCCCCTGCTATTGGTGGCCACGCTGGGCCTGTACGGCGGTGGCGTGGTGCTCAACGACGTATTTGATGCCGAACTGGATGCCAAAGAGCGCCCCGAGCGGCCCATCCCCCGAGGCATTATCTCGGTGGCCGAAGGTGCGTATTGGGGGGGCGGATTGCTGGTGCTGGGGGTTTTGGCCGCCATGTTGGCCTCGGCCACCAGCGGGCTGATCGCTGCCAGTGTGGCCGGCCTAGCCGTACTTTACGATGCCCAAAGCAAACACCACCCACTGCTGGGCCCGCTCAACATGGGTCTTTGCCGGGGCGGAAATTTGCTGCTGGGTATCAGCGTCATGCCCGAACTCGTGCTGGGCGCGGGGGGGCTGCTGCTTATCCCCCTGATCTACATTGCGGCCATCACCATGGTAAGCCGGGGCGAGGTAAACGGTGGGCACAGTGGCACTCTCCAATTGGCCAGTGGAATGTATGTCCTGGTTATTTTATTGGTGACCGCAGCCAAGCCCCTGCTTTTCAAATACTTGCCCGGCCCTTTCTTGGATCAGGGCAGCTTGGCAGTGCTCAATTTTTGGGCAATGGCCGCGCTGCTCGCCCTCTTGGCCTATTTCATTTTCCCGCCATTGTTTCAGGCCATCCGCAATCCCGAGGGCAAAAAAGTGATGCGCGCCGTCAAAGCGGGCGTAATTTCGCTCATCGTGCTGGATGCTGCCTTGGCCGCTGGCTTTGCCGGCTTGGGCTGGGGGTTACTGATCTTGGCCCTGTTGCCTTTATCGCGATTGTTGGCCCGGCTCTTTGCGGTAACTTAAAGTTACCACTCGCCCCTTTTACCTGTCACAAATCTGAACAGACAGAGGCGATCTACCGATCAATGAAACAATGATTAATCCTGATTCATGGCAAATTGGGTTAGTTCCAAGATTTTCTGCCCAGAAAAAAAGCCATTGTCAAATTGCTAAACTGTGCAATTTGACAATAGTTCCATCTTGGTCTAAGATAAAAACATTACACCAACTGCTCCGCTCTGGCCACTGCTTTGGGCAGCCCGGCCAAGTCTTTGCCGCCCGCAGTGGCAAAGAAGGCTTGCCCGCCGCCACCGCCTTGGATTTCCTTGGCCAATTCGCGCACCAACTGGGCGGCGTTGTAGCCTTTGGCCTGCACCAATGACTCGGCAATCATGACCGCAATCTGGGGCTTGCCATCGATCTCGGCGGCCAATACCAGAAACAGATCTTCCACTTGGGCTTTCAGATCGTAGGCCAACTGTTTGAGCGCATCGGCCGACGGGATTGCCACTTGGGCAGCCAGAAATGCTAGGCCATTGCGCTGCACCACTTTGGCCAACAATTGCGCTTTGAGCTGCTGGGTCTCCTTCAACTGCAACCGCTCCACCTCTTTTTCCAAGCCATGTTTCTGCTCCAATAGTTGCTGCACTGCCTTTTTCAGGTCGCTGGGATACTTGAGCAATGCTTGCACTTCGTCCAGCAGGTTGAGTTGCTGGCGCATGTAACCCTCGGCCCGATCAGCAGTGATGGCCTCGATGCGGCGTACCCCGGCGGCGCTGGAACTTTCGGCCATGATTTTGAACCGGCCGATCTTACCGGTGGCTGGCACGTGGGTGCCCCCGCACAGCTCAACCGAATATTGGCGGTCAAACACCACCACCCGAACAAAATCGCCGTACTTTTCGCCAAACAGGGCCATCGCCCCCAGTTCCTTGGCTTGGGCAATCGGCACATTGCGCAGTTGTTCCAACGAAATGTTTTGGTGGATTTTCTCGTTCACGATGTTTTCCACTGCTTCAATTTCCGCGTCGCTCATTTTGGCAAAGTGAGAAAAGTCGAAGCGCAGCAGGTCATCATTCACCAACGACCCTTTTTGGGCCACATGCGTGCCCAACACCTTGCGCAGGGCTGCGTGCATGAGGTGCGTGGCAGAATGGTTGTTTTCCGTGAGCGACCGGCGGTGAGCATTTACTTGCGCCGTGGCCAAGTAATTGGCCGATTCGTCGGCCAATATTTCCACCAACGGATCATTGGTAAAATGAACAATCAAGTCATTTTCCTTTTTGGTGTCAACAATGGTGATTTTCTTAAAGTGCGTTTGGCCGCTGTTATTGGTAATCTCTATCTCGAGCGAACCGGTATCACCCACTTGTCCGCCGCTTTCGGCATAAAAAGGAGTTTTGTCCAACACCAATTGGTATTGTGTGCCTTTTTTATCGGTCAGTTGGCGATAGCGGAGGATCGCCGCTTGGCAAGTGAGCAGTTCATACCCCATAAATTCGGTCGGGCCCTCGCTGTCGGCCAGCACCACCCAATCGCCCTTCTCCGAGGTGGCAGCATGGCGCGAGCGGGTTTTCTGCTCCAACATGGCCAGATTGAAACCGGCCTCGTCGATCTGCAAACTATTTTCCCGGGCAATGAGCGCGGTCAAGTCCACCGGGAAACCAAATGTGTCATAGAGTTCGAACACCGTGCGCCCATTCAAGGTATCGCGTTGTTGGCCTTGGGCCTGCTGCACCAGATCGTCCAGCAATTTGAGGCCGTTGTCCAAGGTGCGCAAGAAAGCATTTTCTTCTTCGCGGATCACATTTTGGATAAATGCCTGTTGGGCCGCCACTTCGGGGAAAATTCCGGCAAACTGTTCGGCCAGCAAGGACACCAATTGGTGCAAGATTGGTTCACGGAAACCCAAAAAGGTGTAGCCGTAGCGCACTGCCCGGCGCAAAATCCGGCGAATCACATAACCAGCTTTGTTGTTGGACGGCAACTGCCCATCGCCAATGGCAAAAGTGATGGCCCGGATGTGGTCGGCCATTACGCGCAGGGCCACATCGGTCTTGATGGCGGCCGGACTGGCCCCGGCAGGGTTTTGGGGGCTGGAAGCATGGTATTGCAGCCCCGCTTTCTGGGCCAAGTACTGGATCAGTGGTTGAAACACATCCGTGTCGTAATTGGACGTTTTGCCCTGAATGGCCATGCACAGGCGCTCAAAGCCCATGCCCGTGTCCACGTGCTGGGCGGGCAGGGGCCGCAGGCTTTTGTCGGCCAACCGCTCAAATTGCATGAACACATTGTTCCAAATCTCAACCACGAGCGGATTGTCGCGGTTCACCCAGTCCCGGCCAGACTGCTGGGCCACTTGATCGGCTGGCCGCAGGTCAATATGGATTTCGGAGCAAGGGCCGCAGGGCCCAGTGTCGCCCATCTCCCAGAAATTGTCTTTTTTATTGCCGAACAGGATTTGGGATTCGGGCAAAAACTGTTTCCAGATCTCGAGTGCTTCCAGATCGGGCAGCAGGTTTTCGGCTTCGTCGCCGCCAAATACCGTAGCGTACAGCCGGTCTTTGGGCAGGCCATATACTTCGGTAAGCAGTTCCCAGCTCCAGGCCAAGGCTTCTTTTTTGAAATAATCGCCAAAGCTCCAATTGCCCAACATCTCGAACAGGGTGTGGTGGTAGGTGTCATGGCCCACGTCCTCCAAGTCGTTGTGTTTGCCCGTTACGCGCAAGCATTTTTGCGTGTCGGCAATCCGGGGACGGGGGGCAGTTTGGTTGCCCAAGAAAAAATCTTTGAACTGCGCCATGCCCGAGTTGGTGAACATGAGCGTAGGATCATTTTTGAGCACCAGCGGGGCCGAGGGTACGATCAGGTGGCCTTTCTTGGCAAAAAAGTCGAGAAATGCTTGGCGTATTTCGTTGGAAGTCATTGTATTGCTATAATTCATTGTTCAAATACAGTTGGTAAGCATTTCGCAATGCTGGTTGGTAATCTGGGCTTATTTCAACAAATCAATCAGTACATTTTGGGTTGAATCAAATTTATCTGGTTGTCTGACAATTCTTGTGGAGCAGATTGCTTCTGTCGCGTTTACAAAAATAGAATCTAACTTATTATGCTCACTATAAAGTATTTATGAAATTTGCTGTCTACCAGAATCATCTTGAATAGTCATCTTCCACTAAATTTGTCAGAGAACCATTTATCTTTGAATTCTTCGTATTTATCTTTTTTATTGTACCAACTTGCCAAATGGGTCTCAATATTTTTGAGATATGAATTGGTTTCAAAAAGACTATAAATTGGATTGGAAGAAAACTTGTCATCGGTAGCCAAATTGAGGCGCGATGACCCATAGCAAACAACTGATCGATAACCCTGTTTTCCGCTTTTTCCGGTATATTTTCTCTCAGAATTTTCTACTGCTATTTTAGCACTATCTGTCAACCCTTGGGTTACATCACCCTTTTTTATATTCTTTCCGCTCAGCCCCAATGCCAACGCTTGCAAGACCGATGTTTTGCCGAAGCCATTCTCGCCCGTGATAAAAACCCATTGGGTATTGGCCGGGATTTTTACCCGCCCCGAAGCAACAATCCCCCGAAATTTCTTGATTTCAAAGGACTTGATAAAATGCTGCCTGGAATTATCGTCTCGCATGGTGTTCTAAATTGTTGGTCTGCCAGTTGGCCGCCGCCGTCCGGTGGTCACGTAACGGCCCAAGAATGCCCCAAATCGGGGCGTAAAGATAATGAAAAACCCGGCCTAGCGTTGCCCATCCACTTTTTTTGCCCCAAGGTGACAAAGTAAGTTGCCGGTGGCGGGTCAGTACTGGTCAGTGGCCAACAGCACCAAAGTGCAGGCCTCCTCGGTGACAATGCCGTGCTGCTTGGCCAAAGCGGCCAGTTCGGGATTTTCGGTCCCGGGATTAAAAATAAGGCGTTCGGGCCTGATTTTCAGGATGTAATCATACAGGCGCGGCTGGTGGGCCGGGCCGACATACAGGGTGATCGTGTGGATGCCCGGCACTTCGGGCTGGCCCGTGAGGATCGGCTGCCCCGCCACTGTGCCTGCTTTAAGGCCAACATTGACGATGGAGTGGCCCGCCTGTACGAGGCGGTGGGCCGCAGTGTGGGCATAGCGGGCGGGGTTTTCCGTTGCCCCGAGGATAAGGGTTTTCTTCACCATTTATTTAAGTCAAAGATTAAGCGTAAAATTGTGCCAAAGAATTGGATTTTCTAAAAAACCACAGCAATGAAAAAAAAGTTTGCCTATTTGTTTTTTTTGCCCTGGCTGACCTTGACCATCCAGGCGCAACAGCTCAGTTACAACTTGGCAATGACCAAGCCCCACACCCACTATTTTGAGGTGGAAACCAAATTTGAAGCCCTGCCCGCCAACGTGATCAAACGTGGCTACGTGGACTTCAAAATGCCCGTTTGGGCACCAGGTTCCTATCTGGTGCGCGAATTTGCCAAAAATGTGGAGGGCGAGACTGCCAAAGATTTGGCGGGCAATGTGCTCAAAATTGAGAAAATCACCAAAAATACCTGGCGCGTGTTTACGGGCAAAGCAACCGGGGCCGTGTTCAGCTACCAAGTATATGCCTTCGAAATTTCGGTGCGCACCAGCTTTCTGGACGCTTCGCACGGTTTCGTCAGCCCATCCGGGGTGTTTGTGTTTCCCGACGGGTTTGCCAACTTGGCGGCTACGGTACAGATCAAGCCCTTCAAAGACTGGCAAGAAATATCGACCAGCCTTGAACCAGTGGGCAGCAACAAATGGATCCGCCGATCGCCCAACTATGACCTGTTGGCCGACAGCCCGATCGAAATCGGCAACCACCGGATTTTTGAGTTTAAGGCTGCCAATATTCCCCACCGTTTCGCCATGTATGGCACCACCGTGTATGACGAAACCCGGATCAAGCGCGACGTAACCAAAATTGTAGAGGTATCCACCAAAATTTTTGGCGAACATCCCTGCAAAGATTACACTTTTATTGTCCATAATTTGGGTAGCGGATCGGGCGGGCTGGAGCACACCAACTCCACGGTCCTAGGGGTCAACCGCAACGCTTACAGCAGTGAGGGCAGCTATTTGGGTTTCCTGAGTTTGGTGGCCCATGAATATTTTCACCTTTGGAACGTCAAACGCCTACGCCCAGCCGCACTCGGGCCTTTTGATTATGACAATGAAAATTACACCCGCCAATTATGGGTGGCCGAGGGTTTTACGGCTTACTACGACAACTTGATTGTGCGGCGGGCCGGATTTACGGACGAGGCGGGCTACCTCCGCGATCTGGCCAGCAACATTAACGAGCACGAAAATTCACCGGGCAGCGCAGTTCAAAGCATCGCCGAAGCAAGCTTTGATGCGTGGATCAAATATTACCGCCGCAACGAAAACTCGGCCAACAACAGTGTGTCCTATTATGGTTCGGGGGCCCGGGTGGCCAGTGTGCTGGATCTGGAAATTCTGCACGCCAGCCAAGCCCAAAAATCACTGGACGACGTAATGCGCCTGCTCTACAATGAGTATTACAAAAAGCTGGATCGGGGATTTACCGAAGAAGAATTTAAAAAAGCGGTGGAGACGGTGGCAGGCAAAAATTTGGACGAGTTTTTTGCAAAGCACGTGTACGACACCGAAAAAATCAACTATAACCAGTACCTCGCCTATGCCGGGCTGCAACTGAATGTGATGCCCGAAAAAACGATGACACTGGGTGCAACTTTGGCCGACGAGAATGGCCGGATCATGGTCAAAGGCTTGCGCAAGGGCGCAGCAGGTTATGAACATGGCCTCAATGTAAACGACGAGATTATTGCCCTCAATGGCTTCCGGCTCACCAGTGGGGCGGCCGTCCAAAGCTCCGTTGCGGGCCGCCGGCCAGGGGAAAAGATCGCCCTGACCATCGTCCGGGATGGTCTGCTCCAAACACTGGACATCCCGCTGGCCGCCTCGGGCGCGGCCAATTACTTCATTGTGCCGGTGAGCAGCCCGAGTCCAGCCCAAAAAGACGTGTACGACAAATGGGTGGGCAACAAGTAAATTTGGCCAAGGGAACAACTGCGATGGTTGGCCAGAACAAAACCATGGGCAGAAAACCCACCCCGGTTTTTCTGCCCATGGTTTTCTAAAAGCAGGACGTATATTGTGTCGGTCATTTTTTTATCCCCTAATCATTGATTAATTGAACCTGTTATCCTATTTTTGTTTTGGTTCCCAAAAGATTTAATAACAGCAACGACAAGACCATTATTTTACAATCCACCTTCCAAACCTTATTTATCAGAATCAACTATTATTTACACAAACCCAACTTTTATGAAACGCATATTTTTACTTTTCAGCAGCTTAATCTTCCTGCTCTTAGGTCATTTTGTACTGCCAGTCGTGGCCCAAGATACCGGCCCTGTCATCAAATTTCGGGCTGGACGGCTGACCCCCACCAAGAACGTGGCGGATTTTACAACCAACCGGGCCGCGTTTTCCCCCGGTATTTTTGATGGCAAGTTCCACGCGATTCTCCAATTTGATGCCCTGCCCGATGCCCAGATGCGGGGACTGCTGGCCACCGGAGGCATCCAATTACTCGATTACCTGCCCGAAATGGCCTATTTTGCCACCCTTTCCGAAAAATTTACGGGCAATTTGGCAGGGTACGGTATCCGCGCAATATTCATTCCTAACGCCCGGCAGAAATTAGAGCAGGGGCTATGGGCGGGACAAGTGCCCGAATGGGCCCAAAAAGGTGCCGGAAAAGCCGAGGTGGAGATAGTGCTGTTGGGCAAACCGGGCTGGGCGAGCATCCAACCCGCGCTGTCGGTGCTGGGGGCGGAATTGGTCTTGGACAAAATCGACTACTTCAGCGGTTTGATCCTTCGTGTACCAACTGACAAGCTGAAAGAATTGGCCGCCCTGCCCTTTGTGCAATGGGTAGAACCGATTGGATCGCCCAACAAAATCGAGAACCAACCAAGCAAAAGCAACCACCGCTCCAACATCCTTGAGTACGGCTCGCGCAACTTGACCGGTGTGGGAGTACGGATGGGCGAATGGGACGGCAGCGGGCTTATCAACACCCACGTGGATTTTGGCAACCGGATGACCGTGGTGGACAATGCCCCCTTGTCGCTGCTCAACCAGCAGCACGCCACCCATGTGGCGGGCACAATGGCCGGGGCAGGCCTGCTCAATCCGTTTGCCCGTGGCATGGCACCCAATGCCCGGATGTTTACCTATGATTTTCAGGGCGATGTGACCACTGAAATGGCTGCTGCCGTGGCGAATTTCCAAATTTTGCTCACCCAAAACTCATGGGGCCCAAGTGCGCCGGCCTGTGGGGGCCGGCCTTATGGCACGTTCCAGCGGGGCATCGATTTATTGGCCAACAACAACCCTTCGTTGCTCCACGTGTTTGCCATGGGCAATGCGCAAACCAGTTGCCCCGACGGATGGCTCAGTGCCAGTCACGCTGCCAAAAACGACTTGACCTGCGCAGCCTTGGACAATGGCGATGTGGTAGCCAGTTTCAGCAGTTTTGGCCCCACCGAAGATGGCCGGATCAAGCCAGAAATTGGTGCGGTGGGCGTATCGGTTCTTTCTACTTTCCCCAACAATACCTACCAAGGCGGTGCCACTTGGAGCGGGACCTCAATGGCCTGCCCGGGTGTGAGCGGCACAGCTGCCCAGCTCTACGAACGTTTCCGCCAATTGAACAACGGCTCCGATCCCCAATCATCCTTGATCAAAGCCTTGCTGTGCAACACTGCCGATGATGTGGACAATGTTGGGCCAGATTACCGTACCGGGTTTGGCCGGCTCAACGGCCTGCGGGCGGTAAAAGTGATGGAAGCCGGCAGCTACCGCTTGGGCAACGTGGCCAATGGCATTACGCGGCAATTGACCATTGATCTGCCCGAAGGCCTGCCCGAACTGCGGGTGATGGTGGCCTGGAACGATCCTGCTGGGGCAGCCAACGCCAACCCATCCCTTGTCAACAACCTGAACCTGCGCATCATTGATCCCAGCGGAGCCACGGTGAACCCTTGGGTGCTAGATCCAGCAAATCCGGGCAATCTGGCCATCAGAGGGGTAAACTTGGTTGACAATATTGAACAAGTGACCATTCCCAACCCGGCCTCTGGCAAATATACCCTGCAAGTGATTGGGGCCAGCGTCCCCGTTGGTCCACAAGCCTATTCGCTGGTTTGGGAAGTCGTCCCTGCCTATGTGGAGGTATCTTATCCAGCAGGGAGCGAAGTCCTGCAACCCGGCACAACCACCGTACAATGGAACGGGGCGGGCATTAACGGCAACCAAAGATTGGAATATTCCACCGACAATGGGGCAAGCTGGACGCTGATCAGCAATACCATTCCTGCCAATTCCCGTCGTTTTGACTGGACGGTGCCGGCCGTGGCCACTGGCCAGGCCCGGATCAGGGTAATAAATGGCGGGCTGAACGACCAAAGCGCCAACTTCCATATCTTGGCCACCCCGACTGTCTCGGCCAACGTGTCCGGGTGCGATGCCACCATCAGTTGGGCAGCCGTGCCCAACGCCACTGGCTACGATGTGATGCGCCTCAACACGGGCACCTTTGAATGGGAAACAGTCTTCGCCAACATCAACGCTACTTCGCAAGCAGTCGCACTGGCGGGGCAAACTTGGTTCAGCGTCCGGGCGAGGAACAATGCCCAGTTGGCCGTGGGGCAACGCTCGGTGGCGGTAAGCGCCAATGTCGCGGGTAGCCCAGTCGCTCGCCCCAACATAGTTGCCGACGGCCCGATCAATCGCTGCTCGGGCAATGTAACCCTATCGGCCACCGTCAATTACAGCCAAACGGCCATCCCATTTCAAGCTTACGATCCATCTGCGGATAATGTAGTGGCTTTAGGCGACGATGCGGTTTCGGCAGCCCTGCCGATTGGCTTCACTTTCAATTATTTTGGCCAAAACCAAACCCAATTTTTTATTGGATCAAACGGGTATATGGGGTTTAGCGCAACGGGCATGACCGCTCCCACGCCCCAAACCATCCCCAGCGTCACTGCGCCCAATAATCTCATTGCTTTGTGCTGGCGGAACCTTGATCCCTCGGCTGGTGGTTCCATTACTTATCGAACCGTGGGCAGTGCTCCCAACCGTCGGCTGATTGTTTATTTTAACAATATTCAAGAAAGTGGAAACCCTGGCGCACAGATCATCGGCCGGATTGAATTGGGGGAAACTTCCAACATTATCCAGATCCACACCCAAGCCAAGAACACCACTGGTAATGCTACCCAAGGCATCGAAAATGTTTCGGGCACGGTGGGCTCCCCGATTGCTGGCCGTAATAATGCGAGCTGGACCGTCGATGCCCCTGATGCTTTCCAATTCACCCCTCCAGCCAGTATCAACTGGTCCAATGGGGCAACTGGTGCTTCCATCACGGTGTCATCAGCCCCTGGGACCTACTTTTACAGCTATATTCAAGGCGCGTGCACCATCACCTCAGAAGCGATCAGCATCACCAATCCGACTGTTACCATCCAACAGTCCTCGCTGCCCAACGGCCGGGCCGGCACGACGTATCGGCAACAGTTGTCCACTAATTTGAACGCCCCGCTGCCCACTTTTGCCATTACATCGGGCAGTTTGCCACTGGGCCTGACCTTGGCCAGCAACGGACTCATCAGTGGCACACCGACCAGCAAGGGCGTGTTTAATTTTAACGTAACCGCAACCAATACTGCCGGATGTTCGGTAGCTCAGGCATTATCCATTAACGTGCCCATTGGCATCACTGTATGGAACGGGACCGCTTGGTCGGCAGGTCGGCCCACCGACGGGACTTTTGCGGCTGAAATTGGCGGCCCCTATCCCAACAATGTAGGTGGAGAGGGCAGTTTTGTCACTGGCGAGCTAATGGTGGCCCCCACTCAAAATCTGATCATCCGCAACGGCCAAAGCTTAACCATCCAAAGCACTTTTGACTACGCTGGCAGTGTATTGGTAGAAAACGGTGGTTCACTGGTGCAAACCGAAACCAGTACCCTATCAACCACTTCGGGCACTTTCACCGCCCAGCGCGACAATGGATATGCTGGCAGTAACCTGGCCTACAACTTCTGGTCGTCACCGGTGATCGACTTCCCAGTGGCCAATTTTGCGACCAATATTCCCGCTTCGCGCTTTCAGTACAATGAGAGCAACAATACTTGGACCGCTCCAACCGGCAACTTGATCCCTGCCCGTGGCTACACTGCCATGAACGCCGGCCTGATCAGTTTCGTCGGTACGCCAAACAATGGCAGCATTACCTTGGCCAATAGCCGCACTTTGGCCAATGCCAGTTTTACCGGGTTCAACTTGGTGGGCAATCCCTACGCCTCGGCCCTGTTGGTGGCCGATACCGATGGCGCAACCACTGGTTTGCTCGAGGATCCGTTAAATACCGACTTTGCCGGCAATGCTTGGGTGTGGATCGATAACCGGTTGGGCTTGGGCATGGGCAGCTATGCAGTCATCAACGCCAATTCGCTCATCGACCATGACCGCAACCCAGCAACCCCCGCCATCTTGGTCAACCACATCGCCTCGGGCCAAGGCTTTTTTGCCCGTCGGAACAGTGCGGGCACGGGAGCCATTGCATTCCGCAACTTGCACCGATCTGCGAGCAACAACCTGAACCTGTTCCGCACCGAGGGCACCACCGAAAGGCTCTACCTGACCGTGACCCGGGCCGATGGCCTGCGCGACTTCGTCAACTTTTCGTTCAACCCGGTATTCAGTGACCAATTTGACCGGAATTTTGATGGGGAAAAAATGGATGGCAACCCTGAACTGAATTTGGCTGCCCGTTGGCAAAATGCGCGCTACGAAATATTGGCCCTGCCCCAGCCCATCAACGAAATTCCCTTGACGCTTAACGTGGCCAAAACTGGGGGCTACCAATTTGCCCACGAAGCAGTGGCGGACCGTACTGATGAGAAGTTTTTCCTCGAAGACCGGGCCACGGGCGAATTTTATTACCTGCAGACCGGCCGGAGCCACACCCTGAACCTGCAAGCGGGCAACTACCGCGACCGCTTCTACCTGCGCCGCGCCTCCGAAGTGGTGGGCCGGGCCCAAGTGGGCAGCAGTGTCCGCGCCTTTGCG